>CALXPY010000001.1 GCA_944390395.1 uncultured Clostridia bacterium
CATATTGAATTTTAGTTTTTTTATTATAATGTATATTAATTTCAATTGAGATTAAATTATAATTAATTTTAAAAAGTTAATTTAAGTAAAATATTTTCAAATTAATTTAAATGGGTCAAATGTTCGTTTTTGAAATTTTAATATTTGTTATAAAAATCTAATAATTTAAACATTGCACAAAATTTTTTAATTTGATTTTATATTATTTATTCCTTTAGAATATTTTTTTAAAATTGTTTTATAGTTCCGTTTATTTTTAATTAATATTATCTCATTAGTGTGAATTTTATTTATAATTATTGTATTGTTTTAGAAAATTAGGTACTCCCCCTCTTCCCTTCTTCTTACTTCTGGTTTGATAAAAAATAGAGAATATTATTTATTTAATATTCTCCGTCTTTCTACAAATTGTTCAACTTTCATGTGAAGATGATATTCATCAATATTATTTATTTGTGTTCTTAGTGCCGGTCTTGCATTATTTCTTCTTTCCTCTTGTGCTACATCCAACAATTCATTATAGTCACTTGTATATGTTTGCTCTGTTTCTAGTTTAATTATATCTCCACCTACTGCTTCATGTATAAAGTTTGCAACTGTTTCAGTATTTCCTGTTTGTGAGAAATATACTACTAATATTTTTCCATCTTCTTCTGTTGGTGTGTTTATTCCTTCATTTGTACTTATATTTGTGTTTGTATTGGCAATTTCATTATCTACCTGACTTCCAGTATTTGATTCATTTTGTGCTAAATTATTTGTATTTTCGTTATTTTGGCTTACTCCTACTACTATGGCAATTCCTGCTATTACTAAAACAATAATTAAAACTATTAAAGCTACTGCTTTCTTATCCATAATTTATCCTCCATTTCATTGTCATATTAATCAGACATTTTACTTAAATTTTAATTCATTATTTATCCAATCTTATGCATTATATTATGTTATAACCATTTTGTAAAGTACTTACTTAAAGGAAAGTATACATAAAATTTTGTTTATTTTTTATATAAATAAGTAGGCACCTATACATAGGTACCTACTTATAAAATGAATTTTACTATTTCCATTCTGTCACTTTTTTAATTGCTTCATAGAACTTATCCAATTCTTCGCCATTTTTAAAGATCAAACTACATCCTAATACCAACATATCTTTTTTCAATTCGGTAGGCGTTGGACATTTATAAAGATCTCCAGACAATTTAGAGTTGTAACTTTCCGCAATTCCTATTATTTTTAATAAGATTGTAATCCCTATCATTTGGATAATAGGCATGTAAATTTGCCCTTCAAATTTCACTTTCACAATGCAATAATTACATAATTGATTCCGCTCTAATTCCACAGTTGTAATTGGATAGTTTTTCATAATTGTAAAATCCTCCTTTAATAATAATTGTATGTACTACACTTTTATTATAATATAATTTACATAAAAAAGCAAATTGCAAATATCACAAACATATAAATTTTATTTTTAAATATATTTATTTATTTTTCATTTAGTGATATTATATATACTAAAGGAGTGAAAAATATGATAGATACAAAGGACAATCCTTCATTCTTAAATTCTTTTCTAGACTATTCTTCTACTATTTTAAATAAGTCTTCTAATACAATAAAAGAATATAATTATGATTTAGCTCATTTTTTAAAATATATATCATATATATATAAGTTATCTGATGAAAAAGAAATTAAAGATATTAATATAAGCACTATGACAATTAATGACATAAAAAAAGTTACACTAGATGATATACATGGATTTTTATTTTATTTAAAAAATACCTTTAATAGTAAACCAGCCACAAGAGCAAGAAAAGTAGCAAGCATTCGTATGTTTTTTAAATATTTGACTCAAAAAACAAAAATGTTAGACGTTAACCCTGCTCAAGATTTAGAAACACCTAAATTAGACAAAAGGATCCCTAAATATTTATCATTGGAAGAAAGTAAAAGACTTTTAAATGTTGTTAATAATAGTGATAGAAATAAAGAAAGAGATTATGCTATTATCACTTTATTTTTAAATTGTGGTATGCGTTTATCAGAACTGGTTGGAATAAATATTAAAGATATAGATTTTTCTGAAGAGAAGCTTACGGTTATTGGTAAAGGTAACAAAGAACGCACTATTTACTTAAATAAGGCTTGCATGAAAGCTATTAATGATTTATTATTAGTACGACCTCATGAGGGTGTTAAAAGCGATTCTCGTGATGCTTTGTTCTTAAGTGAGAGAAAAGAAAGAATTAGTAATAGAACTGTACAATATATAGTAAAACAAGAGTTATTAAAGGCTGGTCTTGATGTTAACAAATATTCTGTACATAAATTAAGACACACAGCTGCAACATTAATGTACCAATATGGAAATGTAGATATTAGAGCATTGCAAGAATTATTAGGTCATGAAAGTATTGCTACAACAGAAATTTATACACATGTTAGTAATGAACAAGTTCGTAATGCAGTAGAAAGTAATCCACTATCCGATGTTTGATAAAGCTAAGAACAAAAGCGACATGATCTCAATACTCTAACATTTTAGTTAACTAACATGATAATAGAGAGACTTCAAATATAGTCTCTCTATTATATTGTAGAATAATCATATAACAAATTCCATTTATCTTAAATTGTTGGAACTTTAATTGTCTGATTAATATAGATATTATTATTTTCTAGATTATTAATTTCTTTTATATCATACAATATTTCTCTTACATCCTTCCCTTTATAATAAGGATTTCTTGCCTGTTCCCTTTCAGCTATACTCCATAATGTATCACCTGATACAACACTAATTATTTTATATTCAATATTTTCATTATGTGATGATGTCGCACTTGCAAATAAAAACATCATAATAATGAAAATAAATAATAAAGCACTTATACTTCTAATAAATTTTTTTAAATTTACAATTCTATATTTTTTCATAATAAAACCCCTCCTATAAAACAAAATATTTGTTTGCTTACAAGAAGAATTATAACAGAACAAAAGTTCTTTGTCAATAATTTTACAAAAAAATGTTTGCTTATCTTTAATAAAAAGTTTTTTTATTTTGTTATATATAATCCATAGAACTTAACTTTATTGCACATTAAAAAGGATCTAAATATTTAAAATATTTAAATCCTTTTTACATTTTATTTTACTAAATCCATTGTTTCTCTTGCTATCATTAATTCTTCGTTAGTAGGAACTATATATACTTTTACTTTAGAATCAGGTGTAGATATTTCTACTTCTTTTCCTCTGCAATTATTTTTCTCTTCATCTATTTTTACACCTAAGAAACCTAAATAATCACATATTTCTTTTCTAACATCAATTCCGTTTTCACCTATTCCAGCTTCAAATGTTATAACGTCAACGCCTTTCATTTGAGCTGCAAATCTACCAATGTATCCTACTACTTGATATACAAAATTGTCTATTGCTAGTTTTGCTCTTCTATTTCCTTGTTTTATTGCATCTTCTATATCTCTATCATCACTGCTTATTCCAGAAAGTCCTAATTTTCCAGATTTTTTATTAAGTAGATTATTCATTTCAGATGGAGTTATATTCTCTTTTTCCATTAAAAATGTTACTACAGATGGATCTACATCTCCTGATCTTGATCCCATTGGAACTCCAGCAAGTGGAGTTAATCCCATAGATGTATCTATAGATTTACCATCACAAACAGCACATAAACTTGCTCCTTGACCTAAATGGCAAGATATTATTTTTAAATCTTCTATAGGTTTGTTCATTAGTTCTGCAACTCTTTGAGATACAAATTTATGAGATGTTCCATGAGCACCATATTTACGAATTTTATATTTATCATAATATTCATAAGGTATTGCATACATATATGCTTTTTCAGGCATTGTTTGATGAAAAGCTGTATCAAATACTACCACATTTGGTTTTCCTGGCAATTTTTCTATACAAGCTTTTATTCCTTGTAAGTGAGCAGGGTTATGTAATGGAGCAAATTGAATTGCATCTTCTATTCCCTTAATTACATCATCATCTATTAATACTGATTTTGTAAATTTTTCTCCACCATGAACTATTCTATGGCCTATTGCATCTATTTCACTTAAATCAGATATAACACCATAGTCTTTATGTAATAATTGTTCTACAACTAATTCCATTCCTTCTGCATGTGTTTTTATATCTTTTTCAATTTTGTATTTTTCTTCTCCAACTCTATGAGTTAAGAAAGATCCAGGAATTCCTATTCTTTCTAAGTAACCTTTTGCCATTACATCTTCTGTTTCCATATCAATTAATTGGTACTTTAGTGATGAACTTCCACAATTTACTACTAATATTTTCATTTAATCCTCCTAAAAATTTATATTTTAAAAATTTTAATATCTTTTATTAAATATCTTGAGCTTGAACAGCTGTAATAGCTATAACGCCTGCAACATCATCGCTATTGCAACCTCTAGATAAATCGTTTACAGCTCTAGCTATTCCTTGACAAAGTGGTCCATAAGCTTCTGCCTTGCCTAATCTTTGAACTAATTTATATCCAATATTTCCAGCATTTAAGTCAGGGAATATTAGTACATTTGCTTCTCCTTTTAAAGGACTACCAGGAGCTTTTGAACTTGCAACTTCTGGTACAATTGCAGCATCTAATTGTAATTCACCATCACAAATTAAATTTGGTTCTTTTTGTTTTAATAATTTTGTAGCTTCAATTACTTTTTCTGTTAACTCAGATTTTGCACTACCATAAGTAGAATATGAAAGCATAGCTACTTTTGGTTCTTTTCCTGTTAGTTGTTTAAAACTTTTACTAGAAGATATTGCTATTTCTGATAATTGCTCTGGATCTGGATTTTCATTCAAGCCAGAATCTCCAAAAATAAATACTCCATCTTCCCCATATTTACAATTTGGAACTACCATTAAAAAGAATGCTGATACTAATTTAGTATTTGGTGCAGTTTTTAAAATTTGCAAAGCAGGTCTTAAAGTATCTGCTGTAGAATGGCAAGCACCTGATACCAATCCATCTGCATCACCGCTTTTTACCATCATCATTCCAAAATATACTTCATTTAAAACTGTTTCTTTTGCTTTTTCCAATGTCATTCCTTTATTTTTTCTTAATTCATAAAATAAATTTGCATATTCTTCATATTTTTCAGAAGTTCTTGGATTAACTATTTTTGCTTTAGAAATATCTATGTCATTATCTTTAGCTAATTTTTGTATTTCATTTTCATCTCCAACTAATACAATATTTGCATAGTTTTCTTTTATTGCTTTTTCTGCTCCTTTAAGTACTCTTATATCATTACTTTCAGGTAATACTATTGATTTAATTTCTTTTTTTGCTTTTTCTTTTATACTGTCTATAAATGACATTTTTTACTCCTCCTTAACAATTTTAAGATATAAATATTATATAGCCAAATAATTAAAATTACAAGTTTTTTGATTGATTTTAAATAAAATATGGTATATACTTATTAAGTAATATGCAAGTATGCTGGAATTGGCAGACAGGCACGTTTGAGGGGCGTGTGCTTTATGGCGTGTGGGTTCAAGTCCCACTACTTGCACCAAAATTAAAGAGGAGGATTTAGTTTGAAAGAAAAATTTATAAAAATAAAACCAAAATAATAGAAAAAGGGCATAATTCCCCCTTACCCCCAGAAATTTAATCATATAACGGGAGTAGATCCTGATATTTTGGACTGCATTAAAGTTTGTAAATCATCAATGGTTAAACCAAGAGAAATTAGTTGCTTAGTTGATTGCATAAAATTGTTTTTAGTAAATTTAATTTTATCTTTATCAGAGGTTTCAACTTTTGACAAGTCAGTTGGATTAAAAAATTCACCAGTTGAAAGCATATGATAAATAGCAACTAATATTTTTCTGGCAATAGCAATATAAGCACGTTTCTTACCACGACGTTTAGAAAGTACATTGAATTTGTTGGTATAGTAAGCATTATCTTTATCTTTTACAGCACAATGTGCAACTTCAACAAGTGCAGGTTTAAGATAAACACCAGCTCTAGAAATTTTAACAGATTTCTTTTTACCAGCAGACTCATTACAACCAGGAGCAAGACCAGCCCAAGAGGCTAAACGATGATGAGAAGAAAATTGGCTCATATCTGTACCAATTTCAGAAATAATAGTTATTGCAGATTTACGGTCAACGCCAGGAACAGAGCATAAAAGATTGATAGCACTTTCATAAGGTGCAATAACAGAATCAATTATTTCTCTTACAGTTTTAATTGATTTATCTAAATAATCAATATGTTCTTGAATAACATTCATACGTTGTTTTTGAGCATCTTGCCATGAGATACCACTTATTGAATTAAGTATATCTTCGTTAGATGATTTGCAATGTTTATCAATATTTTTTAAAATATCTTCGTCATTGTATTCATTTTGTGATAAAATAGTATTGATGATAGCAGAAGATGTTTTACCAAAAATATCAGAGAAAACCATATCTAATTTGCAATTACCAACAGTAAGAGCATTTGTAAATCTGTTCTTTTCTGAGGTACGCATATTGGTTAATTTGTAAAGATATCTGGTAAGTTCTCTAAGGATTCTAATATCTTTATTTGGAATAAAACTACCACGTACTATTCCAAGTTTAAAAAGATCAGCAATCCATTTGGCATCTTTGTTATCATCTTTTTCGCCTTTAATACATCTAACCCATTTAGGATTAGCAACGACGACATTAGAAATATGACCTTCTAATGCATTGTATACAGGAACATAATACTTTCCAGTAGATTCCATGCATACATTCTGACAATCGTTAGCTAATAACCAATTTCTAAATTCAATTAGAGAATTGTTAAAGGTAGAAAAACGTTTACGAAGATATTGAGGTTTGACGGAAGTAGAGTCACAAATAACTGCTACTATAAAAGATTTGTGCACGTCAACACCACAAGCTTTAGGATAAATAACTTCCATGATAAAAACTCCTTTATATAATAAATTTTTAGGGAATACAGGGACTGTGCAATTAACACTATAACAAACTTATCAGTCAATGATTAGTTTACAATCTCAAGGGATTACTTATGTGTGCTTGAAACAACTGCACTTGCACTGTTTATAATACTGATTTGATCTGTGAGTTACAGAAGTCTGCAACTCCTCCTACCGTGCTTTGTAGTGTATACTCCCTTGAAATATTATATAAAAAATATGCTTCCAACTCAAGGCTTTCATTCCTATGTGTGCCTTTGAGCGAAGCGAGAAAGGAATGGATTTTATAATGAAAGAAGAATTTATAAACTTGTTAAGAAATGTAAAAAGAGATGGTATAGAAAAATTAATTACATATTTGGAAAAAACAGATTTCTTTAAAGCACCAGCTAGTACTAGATTTCATGGTAATCATGAACAAGGTTTATTGGAACATAGCTTAAATGTTTACAAATTATTATATATGAAGTTAAAGCAAAAACCTTATTCAGACTTAATTAATGTATCTGATGAAACAATAATTATTATTAGCTTATTACATGATATATGCAAAACAAATTATTATACTGTAGAAATGAGAAATAAAAAGAATGAAGACGGAATGTGGGTTAAAGAACCATATTATACTATAAATGACACAATTCCTTATGGTCATGGCGAAAAGTCAGTTATGATGATTTCTAATTTTATAAAACTTACAATGGAAGAAATGTATGCTATAAGATGGCACATGGGATTAAGTGAGCCTAAAGAATTATATAATACTATAAGTTTAGTATTTGAAAAATACCCTCTTGCCCTTGCATTACACGAAGCTGATTTAGAGGCTACATATTTATATGAAGAAAGATCATAAAAAAATTGCTTTGCAAATACGCACAACCCGATGGAACTTAACCTTGTTATATTAAGAAAAGAAGATAGGTAATTCCCTATCTTCTTTTCATTTAATAGTAAATCTATAAGCCGGGTTCTGTCTAGGATAGTCATTTATCTAGTATATATATTACTATATATCTCATGCCACCAAACAAGAAGCAGCGAGTAACTGTAATCTTCTTTATAGGTGTTGCTCCAAATGGGGTTTACACAGCCAGATATGTCACCATATCTGCGGTAGGCTCTTACCCTGCCTTTTCATCCTTACCTATTAATATAGGCGGTTATTTTCTGTTGCACTTTCCTTAAGGTCACCCTCACTGGACGTTATCCAGCATTATTACTCTGTGGAGCCCGGACTTTCCTCGTACGCTACCTTTCGATATTGCTATACGCGACTATCCAATTTACTACTATTTAATTATATAATATTTTAGAACAAAAATCAATACTAATATATTGTTCTATTTTCTTCATCATATTCATTAAAAACTTGTAAACATTCATTTCTATCTAATTCTATTTTATTTAACAAATTATTATTTTTGCCTTCTAAATATTCATATATTAAATCATCTCTAAATCCAATTTTTCCGGCATCTTCTTTTGTACATCCATAATAAATATCTTTTATGTTAGCCCAAATAGCAGCTGATAAACACATTGGACATGGTTCACAAGATGTATATAATGTATAATCTTTTAAATTGTATGTATTAAGTATTTTACATGCATTTCGTATAGCTTGTATTTCGGCATGTGCTGTTGGGTCATTATTAACTAATACTTGATTATGTGCTAAACTAATAATTTCTCCAGTCTTACTTACAATTGCAGCTCCAAAAGGTCCTCCTTCCCCATTTCTAGATCCATTCTGTGCTTCTAGTAAAGCTTTTTCCATATATTTATTCATAATTCACATTCCTTTCAATATATAAAATTTTGTAAAAAATTTTTAAACTTTAATTATTAAAAAAGCAATAATAATTTTATTTTAAAAAAAATAAAATTGCAAGTAAAAATATTTATTTTTTAAAATTGTATAGACATTTTAGTTTTTTTTGTGTATTATATATACATACTATTGATAAAAAACATTTTATATGTTCATGGGAGGTTATATAAATGTACAAATTTTTCAAAATATTTATTGTTTTAATTATTTTTATGTTGTTATGTGTTCCTTTAGTTTATGCATCAGATATAGATATGAACTTACCTACAGGAGATAATAATACTCAAACATCAAACAATCAAATACAAAATGACGTAAATTCAACTACAAATGAAGTACAAGATAATGTGAATGATCAAACAACTAATGTTCCTGCTACAAATTCAAATTTTGATACTTTACAGCCTACAGATGTAAATACTGTAGAAGAATCTGGTTTAGGAGTTACAAATATTATTAATATATTGGTTATTACTGTTGGAGTTATACTAATACTACTTGCAATTGCTATAATAATTCGTTTAAAATAATTTATTTTTAATCTCTTTTTTAAAAAAGAGATTTTTTTATTTTTATGAATATTTTGAATAAAAAAAATCATAATAATAATGAGAATTTTTTACTCAAAATTTCAAGGAGGATAAAAATGAAAAATAAATTTTTATTTGTTACAATAGCCATGATTCTATTGTTTTCTGTTTTTGCATTTTCTTTCTCTTATGCAGCCAATGAAGGACAAAATATGGTAAATGATGTTAGAAATGCTGTAGGTGGAGCAGAAAATGCTGTTGAAAATGCAGGTAAAGATGTAGTAAATGGTGTTAAAGATGGAATGAATGCTATAGGTAATGGTGCAAAAGATGTTACTAATAATGTTGGTGGCACTGTTCAAAATACTATGAATCCAAATAATAATAATTCTTACACTGCTACAAGAACATCTGCTGATAATAATGGTACATTTATGGGAATGTCAGGAACTATGTGGACATGGTTAATTTTAGCAATTGCTGCTATAGCTATAATTTCATTAGTTATGTTATATGCAAAACAGCATAATGAAATTAACCCTTATAATGATAACAACAAATTTTAAATATTAAGAGATAATATAATTATTTTAGTTATATTATCTCTTTTTACTAGTACATATTTATTTTATATGTTATAATATGCTATGAAATCAATTTTTTATTACGTGCTAAATGTTTTTAGTGGAGGTTTTTATGAAAAAGAAAATTATAGCAACAAACCCTGTTGCAAGACATAATTATAATATAGAAAATACTTTAGAAGCTGGAATTGTTCTTTATGGTACGGAAATAAAATCAATAAGAAATGGAAAAGTAAATTTAAAAGATAGTTATGCCAATATAAAAAATGGTGAAGTTTACATATATGGAATGCATATAAGTCCTTATGAACATGGAAATATATATAACAAGGATCCATTAAGAAACAGAAAACTACTTTTAAATAGACGTGAAATAAATAAGTTGGTAGGTTTAATTAAGCAAAAAGGATATTCTCTAGTTCCAATGAGTTTATATTTTTCTGGTAACTTTGTTAAATTAGAATTAGGTATAGGCAAAGGTAAAAAACTTTATGATAAAAGACAAGATATTGCAAAAAAAGAAGCGGAATTAAGAATTCAAAGAACTTTAAAATATTAAAAAATAACACTTAGTTTAAATTTCTAAGTGTTATTTTTTATTGTATAGGGAAAATCGAAGATTTTGACTATACAACAAGGTTAAGTTACCTTGGGCTGTGCATATTCGCGAAGCGAAATGCACATGTGTGCGTCGAAAGCTTTGCTTTCGCTAACGCACACTTTTCTTATATAATAGGAAATTTGCCCAAAATTACAAAATTTGTTAACTTAATGCATCTTCCCTTTACTCTTTAATATAATTATGCTTTATTACTTGAACCAAAAACATCTCTAATTTTGTGTTGTACAGTTTCTTTTATTAAATCTCTAGCAGGTGTTAAATATGCTCTTGGATCAAATTTAGAAGGTTCTTCTACAAACACTTTTCTAATAGCAGCGGTCATAGCTAGTCTTAAATCAGTATCAACATTTATTTTTGAAACACCAGATTTGCTTGCTTCATGTAACATTTCATCAGGTACGCCCTTTGCCCCTGGAATATTTCCTCCATATTTATTGCACATATCTACTAACTCAGGAATTACAGTAGATGCTCCATGTAATACAATTGGTGTATTTGGTAATTTTTCTTTTACTTTTTGTAATATATCAAATCTTAGTTTTGCTTCTCCTTTGAATTTATACGCTCCATGGCTTGTACCAATTGCAATTGCCAATGAGTCACATTCTGTTCTTTCCACAAACTCTTTTGCTTGATCAGGGTCTGTATACATAGCTTCATGAGCTTCTACTTTTACATCATCTTCTATTCCAGCTAATTTTCCTAATTCTGCTTCTACAACTACTCCTCTTGAATGAGCATAATCTACTACTTTCTTTGTTAATTCAATATTTTGTTCAAAATCATATTTAGATCCATCTATCATAACAGATGAAAACCCATTATCGATACACATTTTACATGTTTCAAAATCAGGGCCATGATCCAAATGTAAAGCGATAGGTATATCATGTTCTTCTATTGCTGCTTCAACCATTTTTCTTAAATAACCAATTCTTGCATATTTTATTGCACTTGATGATGCTTGTAAAATTACTGGTGAATTTTCTTCTGCTGCAGCATCTACTATTGCTTGTATAATTTCCATATTGTTTACATTAAAAGCCCCTATTGCAAAATGCTCCTTCATTGATTTTTCAAACATATCTTTTGTCGTTACTAATGGCATAAAAAAATACCTCCTTTAAAATTATATAGCTATTATATATTAATTTAATTTATTATTCAAGTATATAAACGAAAAGAAATTTCTTGTTATATAAAATTAATAAACTCCACTATGTATATAGTGGAGTAATACTTTATATATAAAGTATTTTTAGGGATCTTGAAACTACGAACAAAAATGTCTAAGGTTAATGTCGAATTTTACTGGTCTAAAATAAATATTAAATTTCTTTAATAGATTTTTTTCATGCTCAGTTAGTTTCCTGCATATAAATCTTTTTCCTGCCTTCCATGCAAAATGTATATCTTTTAACAGTGGAGGCAATGCATCTATCTTCTTAAGCATCTTAGTTTTAATTTCATAAATAATTGGAGTTACTACACCTCCCCAATTTTCAATTAAAGATATAGTTTTATGTGTATTTTTTGCAATTCGCCGTTCTACATGCATTCTTCCTTTACGTCTTTCGCTCAAAAGTTCCTTTTTCAATCTAGCATCTTCATAATTCTGTTTGTTCATGAAGATCCCCCTTTTTTTATTATTATATAGGTATTAAGCCTATACAATATAATTATAACATGATTTTCAAAAAAAATCTATCCCAAAGTATGGAATAGATTTTTCAACTTAAATAGCTATAACATTATCTAATGTTACAAATGGGACTTTTACTTTGTTTGGTAAATTTTTTGCTAACATCAATGCCAAGAATCCATCTACAACTACATGGTTACTTGTAATCACTACTGGTTTACAAATGCTACCATAGGTTTCATACAATT
Organism: uncultured Clostridia bacterium; assembly: GCA_944390395.1. Lineage (GTDB taxonomy): Bacteria > Bacillota > Clostridia > TANB77 > CAG-508 > CAG-273. The sequence goes on from CALXPY010000001.1 coordinate 12,474, forward strand.
CTGTAACTCTTATATATTGACTAGTTTTTTTATAACTATCAGTAGAATTAATTTGGACTAGCACATTATAATCTCTTTGTAGAGTATACCATTCTTTTGGTAGAATAATACCTTCTTTCCGTCTTAATTCCTCATGTTTTTTACTTATTTTTTCCAAAAAAGCTTTTTTTAATTCATAATCATATTTCACTGACTTAAACCTATAATATTCTTCTTCAGTAAAATTATTCTTCTTTCCATTACAGTCTTTACAGCATGGTACTAAATTATTCGGTACAGAAATACCTCCATAATCTCTTGGATACAAATGATCTAATGACCTTGTCGAAGACGTTAATGGATTACCACAGTAGTAGCAAATATCATCACCTTTCATCTGATAAGTTAATGCATACATTGTTTTTTCAAACATAGCTTGGGGAACATATAAAACTCTTTCTTTACCTCTGTTAGGTGCTAAATAAGCTCCATATTCCTCTGTAATCCGTTTGTCAATTCTTCTTGGTAATTTAATATTCATTTTATCACCTCAGATAATTGTTTTGCATTTTTATCTTATCAGTTCTATTTTGTTTTTGTCAAGTTTAATTTAACTTTTGGACTAATTATTTTTATTATTCATGTAGCTACTACACATTGACTCATCAGGTTGTTTTGTTTCACATCCTATAATAGGAGTTACAACAATTTGTTCTAATTTACACTCTTGAGCTTGATTGTTATTATATTTACAGCTAGATACTGTACAATTTATTTTTTGTTTTTTATCCATAAAAAATAGCCTCCTTTAATATTTTTTCAATATTATTATGGCTATTTTTTTAAAATTTATAAATTTAATTTTAAATTATTTTTCTAATAAAAACGTTCTAATTCCGCTAGAATACGGTGCAATATCATATTGTTGAAAAAGTAAAAGTATATTCATCAAAATACATGTTAATTAAACTTTTAAAATTATAAGTAACATTACAATTTCTTATTAACTCATATACCATAATTGGGTAACCATTTTCTTTATTATATTTATATGTTTCTTTTGCTTGTTTATAGAATTCTCCCTGTGCGAATTCTTTTAATTGTAATGCTATTTGCTTATTGTATTGATTAAATATTTTAGATCCAACGTCAAACGTAGAAACAATAATTTCGGGATATTCTATAGAATATTTAACTATTACTTCTCCATTATAGTACAATTCTTTTTCTACAATATGAAAATTAAATTTATTAAAGCTTTCCATTTTATTTACCTTTCTCATTTATCTTCAATAATTTTCTTACAATTATTAAGATTTTTAAAAGATAAATACCAATTCATTCCATTTTTTTCTTGATCAATTTGTTTCATTCTTTCTTGTAAAGCGCAAAAATTTTGTGGTGGTGGTAATATGCCAGGTTGACAAGGAACCCAATTAGCAGGCATTACTAAGGAATTTTCATCAGAGACTTGCAATGCTTGAAGAGTTCTTAATATCTCTGGTATTGCCCTTCCTATTTGCATAGGATATACAAATATTGCTCTTATAACTCCTTTATCATCAATTATATAAACATTTCTAACAGTTTCTGTTTTGCTAACACTATTAGAAATCATTCCATATTTTCTTGCTATTTCCCCATTTCTATCTGCTATAATAGGGAAACATATTTTAATTCCGGTTTTACAATATATATCATAAATCCATGCCAAATGTGAAGCATTTGAATCTACGCTCAATCCTATTAAACAAGTATTTAATTTTTCAAAATATGTACTAGCTTTCTGAAATGCAATTATTTCTGTTGTACATACGGGGGTAAAATCTTTAAATGTGGGGATAGTTAAATTAATTTTTTAATATCTACTTTTAAATCAAATTTTACGGTTTTATCACTATAAATCCATATAGTGTCAATTATATTTTCTAAAGCATATCTGCTAGGCACTTCTGCAGATATAATCTCATCAAAATATTCCATTGCAGTTTTTAATTTAATTATTTTTTCTTTTGATATATCTTGTTCTGCTTTCTGCAGAATTTCTTGTAGTTTCTCTATTTTACTCGTCTTTTCTAATTCTAACTCTTTGTATGAAGCTTCTATCATCTGTTTCTGATACTCATTGTTATTTCCTGCTAAATCTTTTATTTTTTGATTTAATAACACTTTATACTCTGCTTTTAAAGTTTCAATTTCAAATTTAATTTTTCCTTTATTGTTTTGCTCTTTATTAGTTTTAACATCAATCTCTATTTTATTTATCTCATCTTGATATTTTTCTTTAGTAAATTTTAGAAATTCTTTCAAATGAATAATTATATCACTTTCCTTTATTTCATGGCATTTACATCTTGACTTTCCATAGGTTCTATACTGCGAACATTCATATCCTTTTTGCTTTTGTTTTCTATTCATTGTAATTCCACTTACTCCAAAGCCACAGTCACCACATCTAATTAAGCCAGAAAAAGCATAATTTCTTTTTCTAGTTCCTGATGTAGATTTTGACCTTGCTTTTCTTTTTCGTATATTTTGTGCCATTTCAAAAGTTTCTTTTGAAATAATTGCTTCATGATGATTTTCAAATACAAAATGTTCTTCTTCTGGAAGTTTTATTGCTCTGCCTCGTATAGAAATTGTTTTCTTTTTATGAGTTCTTAAGTTTCCTGTATATACATCATTGTTCAAAATATTACTTATCATATATGTAGACCAAAGCTTCTGTACTGGATGTTTATATATTCTTCCTCTTTCTAAATGTTTTCGCCTATAATATACTGATGGAGTAGGATAATTATATTTACTATTTAAAATATCACAAATCTTTTTTCTACCTAATCCGTCTTCAACATACAATTTGTATATTAGTTTTATAACTGGTCTAATTTCTTCATCTACATATAGTTTTGTAACATCTTCTTTATCTTTTACATAGCCATAATAATTTCCCATTACTAACCTGCCAGTCTTTTGTTTAGAATACATGTGATCTCTTGTTTTTCTTGAACAGTCTTTTACATATCTTTCATTAAACCAAGTGGTAATTCCAATAGTATCATCTCTATCATTTAAAACATCATAAGTTCCTCCCATTTCAGAAACTAAAATTAAATTTTTTTGCATATTCTTAAATTCATCAATAAGTACCAAAACTTTTCCATTGTTTCTTCCTATCCTTGATAAGTCTTTTGCTATAACTACATCAATTTTTCCTCCCTTTACTTTTTCTAACATCTTTGTGAATTCAGGTCTATTAAAGGTATATCCCGAAACATTGTCATCTATGTAGAAGTCTTTATCTTCGATAATCCAATTACGAGTAGAAGCATAATCTTTAATAATTCTTTTTTGTTCTTCTATACTTGAGTAATTTTCTTTATCTTCATCTCTAGACAATCTACAATATCCTACAACTGTCATTTTCCCTCCTTTTGCCTGATATTGCTTATCGTCTATGTTAGCATACATTGTCTGATAATTCCACTTGTTTTGTAACAATTTTATTAAGAACTTCGGGATAGTTCTCATTGCCAGTTACAAATATTCCTACCTTGTACTTTTGTTCTTTATATTTCTCGATTAGTTCTTTTGTTCCCTGTTTTTCTAATTCTTCCTCTGTCAAATAAATTTGTATATAATTATATCTTTGAATTTCCGAAACTTTACTTTGCATTATTCTTGGACTCCTTTATAACATTTCTAATAAATGTTATTCATAATAGAGGTTGTCTTAGACATCTCTATTATGAAAAGTCCGAGATGTTATGAAATTTTTTCATTTTCTGGGAAAATAGTTAGATTTTTTAAAAAAGTAGAAAAAATCCAATTTTAATTTCTATTAGTAATAAATATGTTTTCTAATAATAGTGTTGATTTTTCATTACATACTACATTTTCTATCAAATTTGTATGATATTTATAATAATTAAAAAATAAACCTAAAATATTTTAGAAATTAAATATTTTAGGTTTATTTTTTATATTCACGTTAATATAAAATTGTAAGTTATTGAGATTGTTCGTACCATTTTGCAAATTCTTGCATTGCTTGTACTGAACCATCAACTTTTCTTCTATTTTCTCTTTCTTCTGAATCCATTTCAGCCAATGTTTTATCAAATCCTTTTGGTTTAAAAATATACCATAAATCTGACCATTTTTCTTCTCTATCCAAACCTTGAACTTTTTCTGATAAATTTCCAGGATGCTTTCCATAGAAATAATGTATATTTTTTCCGTCATGATATGCTAAACATTCATTAAATGCACATCTTCTATCTTCTTTGCCTTCCATTAGCTTTAAAATTCCATTTATTCCTATTGTATCTAATGAAAAGTTTACAAATGCTCTTGGAAAACCATTTAATGCCTCAATTCTGAAATCCGTATCTAGAGCTATACAAGGCCTTTTTACTATTTCAAAAGCTTCTTTTACCTTTGCGGTTGCAATTTCTTTTATATCATCACTTCTAGGTTCATCTAATTCATAATTAAACGTTGTAAATTTTAAATTTTTAAAATATTTTTCAGCTGATTTTATTTTTCCTATATTATGTGTTACAAAAACTATTTCTTTTTCCATCATTGCCTCCAATTGCTTTTAATCTATTATTCTTATAAATAATAATTTTATATATTTATGTAATATTTATTGTAAATTATTGGTTAATTAATATTTTTATTCCTAATATAGTCTCCTTTAAATTCATTTTCTAACATATCCATATGTAGCTTATCATAATATTTTCCATTTAAAAATATTTGTTCTCTACTACAACCAGTATCTTTAAAACCACATTTCAAATAACACTTATGAGCTCTTTCATTTATAGAAAGAAGATCCAACCTTATACTGTGTAAATTAAGATATTTAAAACCATATTCCAGCAAAAGCTTTATAGCTTCTGTACCATATCCATTGTTTCTAAAATCTTTATCTCCAATAAATATTCCGAGTACTGCACTTCTTGCAATCCAATTAAAATGTTCTAATCCTATAGTTCCAATCAATTTATTATCTTTCAATTCAATAATATTAAAACTTCTATTTTCTTTATTTTTAGCTGAATTCTCAAGCCACTCTTTTTCACTAACTATTGTCGTTATTTGTCCACTTCTTCCAGTATAGTCTGTTACTTGAAAATCATTCATCCATTCTGTAAATTTTTCTAATTCTTCATCTGTTGTTCCCTTTGGCGATAAATATATTCTATCTCCAATCAACTTTTTAAAGAATCGCATATTTATTCCTCCTCTACAACTTATTTTTCATTAATTATTGCACTCTCAAAAAATCTTTCTTGAAGTTGCTTTAATGCTCTTATTATATCATTCATACTTATTGTAAGTTATTTTTCTGAATATTTATTTAAAAATTCTTCTAGTTCTGTTTCACTACTAAAAATTTCTTCAAAAATATTATATAATGTATCGGTAGCTTCATATTCACCTATTGCATAACACTTTTTTCCTAATCCATAAGCAATACCTGATTCAATATGAGCTGCTTTTCCAGCTGGCAAAACTAATAGCAAATTTCTTGAACTCTTTTCACCTTCTAAATCATTATGAAATAAATTTAAAACTATATTGCTCTTTAAACTTAGTGATTCAAATTCTTTTTGTTTTTCTTCTAAACAATCTCCTTACAACTTACTATTTTTTAGAAAAACTTACTATTTATTAGCCGTTATTCCATAATATCTTCTTCTAAGCAAAATTCCTTTATCAGTTGTATTATTTCTTATATATTCATCTAGCTTTTGCATATCAATATCCTTTTTTATAAGGCTTGTATTTTCATTTTCTTCTGAAAAATTATCTAATATTGGAGTTTTTAATAATAATGCTAATAAATCATCTTTTGTTTTAAAATATTCTCTATCATATATCGGTATCAGCTCAACATTTCTAAAACCAGCATCTAATATATTTTCATAATCTATTTGACTTATTGGTTTTATATCATTAAATGCTTGTCCTCGGTTAAATAATCTTTTTAATTGCCAGCAATCTAATTTATCAACTCCTCTAAGTAGTAGTAAACCATCCTTTTTTAAAGTTTTATAAATTTGTTTAGCATCAATACAAGTATGTCTTGCTACTACAATATCAAAATAGTTATCTGGCGTATCCATATTTAAATTGTCCATAACTTTAAACTTAATATTTTTCTTATTAGATTTTTTTAAATTTTCTTTAGCTGTTTTTATCATTTGTTGGGAAAAATCTGTTCCTACTATTTCTAAAGCTTCTGGAAACTTGTTAATAACTTTTTCTCCTCCACCTGTACCCAAATCCAAAATTCTTGAATTTTTTGTGTTTTTTTCATTCAATATTTTGTACATATCCCAATTAGTCAAACTTTCTACTTCATAACTTATTTTACTGAAATCCCAATTTTTTATTCTATTATAATAATCAAGTTCATTATTATTCATAATACTACCCACTTTCAAATTAAGTATATAAATTTTTTTATTTAACTTAACATCTATTTTACATTTTCCGTTACTTTATTCTTCATTAAATCTATAAATTATTAGGCATTCTTTTACTTCATCAGAAATATTTTGTGCCTCTATTTCATCTAATCCAACCCATTTATATGTATCATGTTCTGTTAATACTATTGGTCCGTCTTTAACTTCGACTTTAAAGTTGAATTGTCTGCATTTCTTTCCGCTTCCTGACAAGTAATCAAAATAATTTATATATGTCATAACTTTTTTAAAATCCAGATTTGTTTCTTCTTTTATTTCTCTTGCCAATACCTCGTATATGCCTTCTCCTTTCTCAGCATTTCCACCAGGTATCTCAAATATTCCTCCCATGAAGTCTTCTTTTTTTCTTCGCATTAAAAGAATTTCTCCATTTTTATTTGTTATTACTGCTCCAACAACTATTTTACTTATTCCTTCATTTTTTGCCTTATTTTCTAAATACTTATAAAAATCCATATTACAATTTCTCCTTATAAAATAAATATCATCATTTAAATTTTATCTTTATACTTTTAAGTCTGTTATTTGATATCTTCTTCTATATCATCTATTTTTAATGTATGCCATATCTAACGCGATTCAATTCTTCTTTCATTCTAAAGCAATCTTCTAAATCTATATCATATGTATTTGTAATCATTAAAACATAATATAAAACATCTGATAGCTCTTCTTCTATAGTTCCTTTAATATTATTGTCTACCATTCTCAGATCTTTTCTAATAACTTCTGCTAATTCACCTATTTCCTCTATTAATTTTAAAAAATACCTTTGTGTATTTTTAATATCTTCTGGTTTTGTTCTCTTGTACTTTTCTTTTAAGTATTTTTGCATTTTTCTTATTGTTAAACTCATAAAATATACCTCCTTATATTTTATAAAACTATTTGCAAATCAAATTATAACAGAGCTAATAATTTCATCTTTTCGAGGATATTATACATTATTTTGCATTCTAAATCAATTTTTACAATTTTATTGTGTTATATTTGTTGTTGTGAAAGGTCTCTTATTTTCTGTAATTTTTAATTTATCAGCAATCTATTTTTTTATTAAATGTATGCTGATACCATTTATTAAGTTGCTTTCTATTATGGAAAATAAGTACTTTATCCTGGTTGACTTTACTTATTATTTCTAAGACTTCATTTCTTTTGTTCTTTCTCCAATTAACTACAAACCAAAAGAATTTCCAGTTCATTTGTTTTACATCCAGGTATTTCTTTTTTTCTTTCCATGATTCTTTAAAAATCTCTTCATTATTCCAAGCACTTGTGCAAAAGTTAAATAATCTAAGTATATAATATAGTCCGCTTTTTCTAAACGCAACGGTATGTACCATCTATAATCCATTTAGATTGATTAGCTTTTTCAATAATTATTTTATCACGTTCAATATTATCTCGAATTTTTCAATTTTCTAAATGATGTACTCCATGAATATGATAAACATGTAAATTAATTCTATTCCTAAATTATTAGCTAAAATTGTTTTGCCAGTTCCACTCTCACCAATTATACATATTCTTTTCATAAACATTCTCCTCTATAAATTAAGGTTGTGTAAAGTTTTTTATACAAAAAAAGCTTAAAGCGTTGATATTAAAGTGTTTTTGTCAAAGTAACCTTTACCCTGCTTAAACTAAATTAATTATTACAAAAGACTTGTAGATTCAGTAATTTTATTGATTTTATTTACATAAAGTGTTATAATTCTATATATCAGTAATATAATAGAAAGGACTTTTAATTTATGGAAGATAATTTACAAGTAATATCATTAGATCACAAAAAAGTATGGTATGAAGTCGTTAATAATAGACAAATTGTTAATAAAAGAACTTCTTATCAAGAGAAAGACAATCTACTGAAAGCAAAGGATTTTTTGAAAAATAAAGGTATAAAAATTAACGATATTCATTATTCTATTCAAGTCCCTAATATATATGCTTGGAATGAAAATACAAACATTTTATCAATGTCATATTGTAAAGGTGAAAATTTAGAATTACTGTTACGTAATCCTCATACAAGGCAAAAAGCTATTCCTTTTTTACAATCAACAATGAGATTCATTTTAGCACAACATTTTTATTGGCAAGATTATGCCCCTAGAAATATTATTATAGATGATGAAAATATATACTTAATTGATTTTGAAAAAGGATTAGATTTTTCAATAAATGATTTGCAAACTTTTTTCAGAAATCATGTTTTTGAAGAATATTCTTCTTTTCTATTGCCTAATGAACGCTTAATATCTTCTGAACAAATATTTTTCTCATCCTTAAAAGAAAAAAACAAAAAAATTAATATTAGTGATATTAAAGTAAAACGCGTAAAATCTATTGCGATTGCATTAGGTTATACTGATACTATATCAATGGAAGAATATTTGAATATACAAAAAATGATAATTAAAGCCGAGGAACCATTTTATAATGGTTCAGAACTTGTATTCCCAAGAGTACAACTAGTTAAAATACTAGAAGATAAAAGTATAAATCCTTCTGTATATCAAAAATATGCTAATGAAATATTATTGAGAAATAATATTGTTCCTCAACAAATTAATATTGAAGAAGCAGAAAGAGATTAAATTCTAGTCCCTTTCTGCTTCTTTTTTCTCCTCCATTTCTTGTTCAATAATTTTAGTCAATATTTCAATTTGCCCCATATACTTATCTTTTTCTCCAAATTCTTGTAAATCATTTTTTATGCACTCAAGCCTTTGAATTGCATTATTCATACATATTCTACTGCTATTATTTCTTCCTCTTATCAAAGCTTCCACTACAGAATTATATCTATTATTTTTAGCAGATGTTTTATATGTCATATTAGGATTTGCTATATCTTCCGAACGCTCAAAAACTTCTACTTCTACTCCTCTTGTCTCTAATGTTCCTGCAATATTCAGAAAATTATTATATTTTTTGTCATGACTCTCTATTGTTGTCATTCTTCCTATTCCCATAGCTTTTTTCATTTCTATATATCTTTCAAATATCGATAGTAATGATTCTTCTCTTGAAACAGCTAATAATCGAGCAATTACATTATAATCCACTTTATAATTTTGTAACAAATCTAATGTATAAACAGATTTTCCCATCGTTCCCTCAAGAATAAAATTATAACCATTTTTTATCGCTTCTGCTGATAATCTTTCCATAATCTTCCCTGCTGGTTTCCCTGTTATTTCAGAATATAAATCAGGATATCTCCTTGCTATTTCAAATGATTTTTTGTATAATCCTCTATACATATCTAAATCAAAAACTATTAAATCTTTGTTCATTTCTAAAAATTCTTTTTTTGTTTTTAAAACTATACCACTCTTTCCTGCTCCAGGTTGTCCTCCTGTAAAAATTGCTATTGGTCTACCATATGTTGGTATATAGTTTGCAAATGTAATTTTTCTTGCTTGTAAATACATTTCTTCAAATTCTTCATTTGTTATTGAATAATATCGTTTTATTTGCTCGATTTCATTCTTATTCATCAATATCCTCCAACACATCTTTTACTTGTTTACCATACTTTTTTATAATTTCATCAATATCTCTCATATCACATTGATAAACTTTTTGTTTTAATTTTGATATTTTATCAATCATTTCACTATCATTATTTGAAATCGCTATTGCCATACACATTGATAAGATCTCCATTGCTACTTCTATTTTAACATGTTCTCTCACTAATAAATTCCTCCAAAATTATTTTATTGATACATTATAGCATTTTTCTAATAATTTTATAAACAATTCATAATATATCCCTATTGATTTTACAAATTGTTCACTATCAATTAATTTTTTCAATTCTTTAATTGATACCCATTTAGCTTCTGAAACTTCACTTTTTTGTAATACTAGATTATTTATTTCAATATCATCTTTTACTAACCATACGTCAACAAAGCCATGTTCTCTTTTAAATGACAATAATAACTCTATTTTATCTTTATCTATATCAATTCCTAATTCTTCTTTACTTTCCCTTATAGCTCCTTCCACAGAGGTTTCCCCTGAATCTACAACTCCTCCTGTAAAAGCCCATTTACCTGGATTTCTTTTTAAATTTTCATTTCTTTTTTGTATCAAGATTTCTCCTCTGCTATTCAAAATCCATACATGCACTGACAACTTATATTCGCCTTCTTCTGGCTCTCCCTCTTCTCTTATAAAAGTCTTATTTATTTTTTCTCTTTTTCCATTATATAAATCTATAATTTCCATTTTTTAATCATTCCTCCATTTATAATAGCTCTATTTTTTCAAAATCATCAGGTACAAATACTTTTCCATTATAATATTTTTTGGCATCTTCTATAAACACTTTTTTTCTATTTTTTAAATCATTATCAATTGTATGCGATAATATTACATTTTCTACATTTAGTCTTTCACACAATTGTGCTACATATTTAACTGTACTATGATGATGTTTTTCAATAGGATTATATTTTTCTGCATCTTCTCCCGCCATATATGCATCTGCAAATAGCCAACTACTATTTTTTACATAAATACCAATTTTCACGATTTACCGTTTCTATATAGTCCTCTAATTTTGTTTTAATACTCTCTTTTGATTGTTTTTTTCAACCTTCCCCAAATTGTAAGACTTTACGGGAGTGAAATCACCTGGATGAGAAAAAAGAATCACCCATTTGCCTCTATAATTACTTAAGCTTATGTTCCCCATTGTTGTTTCTGCTTCAAAATCTGGTGCCGTTTCCCCTATTCTAACATTTCCATTCATTAATATTTCATAATCCATATAAACCCTCCATTCGAGCTTTATGCTCTTTTATAACTTCATTTTGTTTATATATTTTATGAATTATTACTTTAAATGGTTACTCTTTCTAAGGACTTTTTAATATGTTATTATCTAATACAGCAATTTTAAACTTTCTTAGCTACAACAACAAATCTGCCATCTTCCACATGATAATCGCATGTAGAAAGAGTTATTAATTGGTCTCCGAAATTTGCCGTTTCCTCTATATTATACATAGAAAGTTCCTTTATGTTTGTAACATAATTATCAAATTCTTCTTCTGTAGATGCATCTTTAAAGAAGTAATATTTAAATACATCTTGATTTTTATAATATACTTGTGATTGAAAAACTGCGATAATTTTATATTCTGACACATCATCCAGTGTTGCGAACTGAAAATTAGTATGATCTTTATAAAATTCTTCATCTTTATATCTTGTTAAAGTCTCAAACATTTGCCCTCCATTACTTCTATGACCATATATTAAGTAATTGGCTGTAGGCTTAGTTATACTACAATCTTTATCTAAAAATATACTTCCTAACTCGTTATATTCTTTTTTAAAATTATGGTTTATGTAATAATCGTTATCTGTAGTCTGAACTACAGGATAATTAATATCTGTATCTGATATTTTTATCCAACCTACTAGATCGGAATTTTCTTTTTTAAGATCTTGTAGCTTTTCTAATAGTTCTTGTTCCGCTTCATCACTCTTTTCTTGTTCCACATTTGTAATAGCTTCATTTATATTATCTGCTAATGAGTCCATAAATGATTTATTACTCCATTGTTGATAAAAGTAATAAATCAAATACGCTATTGAAGCTACTAATAATATAAAAAAAATGCTAAACAATATACCTTTTACTTTTAAGTTGTTTTTACTACTATGTTTACCATTTGCTTTTTTCATTTCTAAAACCATCCTTCTTAAAATAGCAAATATATTTTGATTTATATTTGCTATTTTATTATACCATATAATACTTTTAAATTAAATTATCCTTCTTTAATTTTAATTCCTAATAATGTAGATAGCATCATTGCTTGAATCGGCGTTACTATTACTCCCCTTAATTCATTCATTGGTATACTAATGCCATTAATATCAGAACTAGAGAAGTCAACTCCATTTAAATTAGTATGATAGAATTGTGCCTCTACCAATTTGCACTCTTCAAAATCCACCTGAAATTTCTTACATTCTTTAAATGCTCCTAAAGTAAAATTTGAGTATTTTAAATGTGACTCTCTAAAAATACCTTCTGCAAAGTTTATATACGTACAATTACAACTATCTATATAAAAGTTATTAAAAGTATTTTCAATTAAGTTACAACCTATCAATTTGCAATTAACAAATTTTACATTTGAGAAAAAGCAATTAGAAAAATTGCTATTAGAGAAATCGCAATTTTCAAAACTTGCTTCTGAAAAATACATTTTTTCTAAATTACAGTTTAATATTTGTATATTTTTAAAAGTACATTTTTTTATTTCTATATTATAATATTCTCCATCTTTTATTTCTTCATCATTAAAGTCGTTATTTTGAATTAAATCTTCATTAATCATTGAAGATTTAAATTGTTCCTCTAACATATTTTTATCCCCTTTAATTCACTATATCCGCTTCTACTCATAATCTTTTACTATATTAAACATAAGTATATATTCAAAATTTTACACGTTATTATATATTTTGTCAAATAAAGGAAGACGCAACCTAAACAATATATTCTATTTTATTATGTGGGAAATATTTATGCATTACATCTATAAAGAACTTTTTGCCTTCTTCTCTTATATTTTCCTTATACATATACTTTCCCTTTCCCCTACCTGTCATCAATTCTTTATTATACAAATTAATAGCATTAGGAAATGCTTCTTCATTTATTTTTGTATGAACGAAACTATATGTCATGAATATAATTTCAAAAAACACATCTTTTTTTACCTTTTCTGATAATTCTTTATTTAATATTTGAATCAGTTCTAAATATAACTTTTGCCAGTTATCTACCATAATAACTGGAGCAATTAATATACCTACTTTATAACCCGCTTCTTTTAATTTATTTATAGCAGCAATTCTCCCTTTTAATCTTGAAGTTCCAAATTCTACTTTATTAATAATTTCTTCAGGATTTACACTCATTCTTATAATTATCTTCCCTTTGTGTTCTAAACTTAAAATATCATCTACCATATCAAATTTGGTTGGGAATGTTAAATATCCTTTACTTGTATTTTTAAAATTATCAATTGTCCAAATTAAGTTTTTGGTAATAGAATTCTCTAAAATCAGGTCACTATTACTACCTATTTCAAAAGTTAAGTCTTTATCAGAACTTTCTGATATTCTTATTATTTTATCTAACATTTGTTCTCTATTTACAAATAGTCTTAAATATGCACATTTATTATAATTACAAACCAAATAGCAATACATGCACGATGCTGTACAACCTGATGAGGTATATGGAACAAGAAAATCTGAAGTTTTATGATTCGGAACAAATTTATGTGTTTTTCTAATACCTATTATTAAATTTCTTTTCATGTCTGGAAAATCTTTGTTTTCTTTTTTTCTCATTTCTTCAATATTGTTGTGGTTTTCTATTTCTATTTTTTGAATATCTTTATATTTATTCATTAACTCTTTACCCAAAGGATATTCAATAATATTCTTTTCATAATAAATAGCTTTTGGTTTAAACATTTTTTAAATCTCCTTTGATTTTATTGTTACCAAAATTCTATATGTTATTAAAAAATAAATACAACCATCATTTATTGTTAGCTATGTTTTAAATTATTAAGTTCTTCCTCTAATCTCTGCTTTTCTTTTTCATCTTTAGTTATAGCTATTTCTGAATTTAATTTGGCAATTCTAAAATTTATTAATAAATTATCATTTGAATTAGTATCTTTCTTTTCTTGTCTTGCTTTATATTCTTTATACTCTGAATAATTTCCATCAAATTGAATAAGTTTTTTGTTTTCTATTATTATAACTTTATTACAAATATTATCAATAAATTTTCTATCATGTGATACAAAAAATACAGTTCCTTCATATTTATTTAATAATTTTTCTAAAGCTTCTATTGATTCTATGTCTAAAAAGTTTGTCGGTTCATCTAAAATTAATACATTTGAATTAGATAATAAAAGTTTTGCTAAAGAAACTTTTACTTTTTCTCCTCCACTTAGCAAATTTACTTTTTTAAAAATTTCATTTTCTTTAATGTGTAAATTAGCCAACGTGTTTCTAGCTGTTACCTCATTTTGAGAACTATCTAACATTACATTCTCTATAACGGTTTTACATTCTATTAAATTATCCAAGTTCTGTTTAAAATAGCCGATATTCACTTGAGGATTAAGCTTTATTTTATCATTATGTTGCATAATTTGATTCAATAAAGTTGTTTTCCCTGAACCGTTTTTACCCACAAGTGCTATTTTGTCATTTGATTGTACATAAAATTTAGTATTTTCAAATAATCTCTTACCATTTACATCAAATGAGAAATTATCACTATATATAATATTTTTATTTTTTAATTTATCAATTTCTTGTGATTTTAAATGTATATAATAATCTTGCTCCAGCTTTTCCTTTCTTTCTAATTTGTTTAATCTTGTCTCTAAAGATTTTGAATGTCTTTCTATTTTTTCTTGTATTTCTGTAGCCTCTCTTCTATGTAGACGTGCTTCAGAATTACCCATACGTTTTGGAGCTTTTTTTACACTTTTAGAACTATTACTAGAAACTATTATTGCTTTCTTTAATCTTTCCTTTTCTTTAACATATTGATCATATTCAAAATTTTGTCTTTGTAATTCTTTTTCTTTTATTTCTTTATATTTTGTATAATTTCCATTATACTTATTTAATTTACCATTACTTATTTCTATAATAGAGTTGCAAACAGAATCTAGTAAATTTCTGTCATGAGAAATAATTAATAATGTTCCTTTGTACTCTTTGAACTTTTTTACTAAATACTCTATTCTAAACATATCTAAATTTGTAGATGGTTCATCTGCTAATAGAATGTTAGAATCTTCTTGTAATTTTTTATTTACTGCTTCTATCATTTTTTCTCCACCGCTTAGAAATGTTTCTCTATTAGAAGTAATATCATCTAATTGTTTAAGATATGCTATATTCCCATTTATTTCTATTGTACCTGTATCTGGTTCTATATCCCTATTAATTAAATTAAATAGTGTTGATTTTCCACTTCCATTCTTCCCTACTATTCCTATTTTTTCACCTGATTGAATTTCTAAATTATCAATATTTAGTATGTTTTTATCTCCAAAAGATTTACTTACATTTAAAAATTTTATTGCTTTCATTAAATATCCCTCCTTTATATATCGTAAAGAAAGTGCTAGAAAAATTATATCATCTGTCCTAATATAGTTCAAGATTTTATTAGAATTGTTTATATTTAGTTTGCATAATGTGGAAAAATGTGGTATAATTAAAAGTGCTTTTATAGCAATTACTATATTTAAAGGAGGTTTGCCAGATGAACATCTTTGTTTGTTTGGGAAAAGTAGCTGCGGGCAAAGGTACGCGGTTGGAGGCATTAAAGAAGAAAGGAGTATTAAACGACAGATTTGTAACAATTTCGGTAGGTCAAGTATTGAGAAATGCAGAAAAGGACAATCCCGAACTATACGAGAAAATAAAAGAAAGTATGGAAGCGGGAAAACTTGTTTCTAACAAAATTGTGTGTGAACTTGTTTTTCATAAAATAAATTCATACCAAAAGATGGGAAAAGATGTTGTATTAGACGGTTTTCCTCGAAACAAGAAACAGGCCAAAGCTTTGTTAGAGAATTTTAAAGACGACAAGATTCGAATGATCGTTTTTAACATTACAGATGATGAAGTCATCGAAAGAACATCGCACAGACTATATTGTCCAGTCTGCGGTTCAACTTATACTGACAATGACTTAAAGCCACCAAAAGTTGAAGGAGTTTGTGATAAATGCTCTGGCGTTCTCACTAGAAGAGATGATGATAAACAAAAGGTTGTAGAAGATCGACTCTTATCCTATAAGAAAGAGACTAAACCAGCAATTGATTGGTTACTAAAGCAGCCAAATGTTGTATCACTTTTCCTTCCACAGCCAGTAACACTGGCTGATGGCACTTTGAAAGACCCAGAGTTAGAGTATTTCTTTAATCTGTAGGCCTATTACTTCCAAAAAGAAGACCCTTAAAATGGGTCTTCTTTTTTAGTTATACACTATTTTCTTATTGCTTTTATTTCTATTAACATGTTCCTGAACTTGATAATATCCCCCTCTTTAGCGCCAATAATTGCTTGTGCAAATGGAGTATTGTAAGCAATGATTTCTTCATCTTCTTCGTCATACTCATCATAACCTAATATCCAGTACGTTTCTCTTTCTCCATCTACCATAAGGTCAACGTTACATCCTACAAATACTGTACTACAGTCAGCTTGTTTGTAACTTTCTGTATCTTCAATTATTAACGCATTCTTTAACAGATCTTCTATGTTTCTGATTTCCAGTGGAATACCATACATAAGTAATCTTCTTAATTCAATGAAGGTTGGATTTTCCGTCTTCTTTGGCTCTTCAGATATTACTTCTTTGATATTGTTTCTTATTTTTTCTTGTCTTTCTTCTACACTTTTTAGCTTTGCTTTTAGATTCCGGTACCCCCTTCTTGATAATAATTGTTTTTTCATCTGTTTGTTCATTACGTTCACTCTTTCTTTATTATTAATAGCTTTTTATTCAGATTTGCATAGTGTATAACCTATCCTCCTTTTTAAATTATTAATCCGGAAATAAAAAACTACTTATAAAAGATTATAATACTTTTTTAACTTTATGTCAATTTTTGTCGAATTAAACTTATAGGTTAGATGCTTTAACTCCAGTATTTTCATTATATTCTTAATTTAAATGTTTTAGGTGCATATCTATAAACCAAGATTAGTGACAATAAGCAATATATTATACTAAATAAAACAGTAGCAATTCCAAAATAAAATGTTGGTAATTGTAACTGTAACATATAGTAGCAAGCAAAATATGTCACTCCTTGAACTAAAGTATATGTACTACTCTTCATTTCTATATTAACATTATAAGGTTGTAATAAATAATACATTGCCAAATAATGAACAGAAAAAAATACACTCATAGCTATTATTGATACAAATAGCACTAAATAGTTTAAAGGATTATCCGTTCCACCTGTTATAAATAAAATTAAAGGTAAACCTATAGCTATTACTAATGCTGGGATTAAGTTTATTCCTATTAGTGTTTTTAATCTTTCTTTAAAAAGTGCTAATATAACTTTAGGTGTTCTATAAAATCGATATGTCAGCATACTGTGATCACAATTCATAAACATTGCTTGTGTAACTACGGTTCCTCTATTTATCATATACATTATAAAAACAAAATAAGGTAAATATATTAGCATTATTTCATTTGTTTTTTCTTTAAAATCCACATTAATTTGAGTTACTATTATTACAATAGCTATAATTAATAAACTAATTATAGCAGTTTTCCTTGCTGATTTTGTTAATATTCTTCTATGTCTTTTTACAAATAGCTCATGAAAATATGCAAATCCATTTTTATTGCTTGTTAAACTATTGTCTAATTCTATTTGTTTTAATGTATTATTTTGTATAGTTGTTGCGTTTTTTTGATTTTCTACCGCATATACATTATTAGGGGTAAGTATTTCTTTATATAATCTCTTATAATCATTAAATTTATTTATGTATATAAAGCTAAATATTCCTCCAATAAAACTAATTGCAAAGATAATGTAGAACATTGTCGAATTAATTGCAATTCCTATAAAAGGTAATCCATAAGCTATCAAAACTAATATTATAATGCTACTCCAATATCATTGCATAATATTTATCTTTTGTAGGATTGAACATATATGTATTTAAATTGGTAGTATTTTTTTAATAATTGGTAATTGTTTAATTGAATAAATTATACTATTTACTCTATACGTATTCTTTAATTTAAAAGAAATACAACTAATTTCATTATTTTTACCCCTTTCTTAAAAATCTGTCCCCTTGTATTGACTTTTATATAATAGCATAAATGCTAGTACCCTTTCAAGATACTAGCATTATAATTTTAATTACTTCATAAGCATTTGTGTGATCATCCAAGTCTTTTTACTATAATCCTCTAAATATTCATCCATTAATGATGATGTTGTATATTTGTTTTCGTTATCAGCCTCTTCTTTTATTTTTGTTGCATTTTCAGATAATGTTTTTAAATCTTTTAGTATTTCATTAAAAACTGTTTCTGTACATACTTTTTGGTTTTGAGCTTCTTTTATTTGAGTAGTGTCTAAATAATCTTTTAAAGTTCCTAAAGGTTGTCCACCTAACATTAATATATGTTCAGCTACTTCATCAATTTGTTCATTGATATCATCATAATATTCTTCTAATTTTGCGTGTATAGTAAAAAAGTCTGCTCCTTTTATGTTCCAATGATAATTTTGTAGTTTTCTATAGAAAACATTTAAATTAGATAAGAATAAATTTAAATCGTTATTAATCATAACTAACTTACATTCCTTTCTGGTTTTTATTTATTAGAAGCGGATTTTTTCCATTTCCATTCTATAAAAGTATTCCCAGATTTCTATCATTTATACCTCTATTTTATTGTTTCTATAGCTTCTTTTGTAATATTTGTTTTATCGAATTTATTAATTATTAACATTATTATACCAATAATAACAAATGTTATTGCATATACTATTAAACTCATTTGCCAATTACCTAAAGCTAAATTTTCTCCTGCAATTGTAGATGAAATCACTGAAGGAAATCTTGCAAAAGTTGAAATTAATATAAATCTTAGTGGCTTTAATGGTAATAATCCTCCTATGTAAACAAGTAAATCTTTTGGTGTACCAGGAATAAGAAATAATATAATCATAATCCATTCTATTTTCTTTGGATTTTTAAATATTTTACTATTCTCTATCTTTTCTATTTTTTTGCTGTCAAAAAATTCATAGACAAAATTTCTCCCTAGCTTTCTTACTAAGAAAAATACAAATGCAGTTATTATACATGCAGAAACAGTTATAAATATTGCTCCTCCAATTGTTCCATAGCACATTCCTGCTAATATCTCTACTGGTTCACCTGGTAAAATTATTAAAAATATTTGAGCAAATTGCAATCCAAATAAGGTTAGTAAGCCCCATATTCCTGAACTTTCTACTTTCTCTTTAAAAGCTATTTGACCTTCTGTATTAGTAAGATCTTTCATTACAGGAAAAAGATATATTGTTATTCCTATCAAAAGACAAGCCACTAATATTAGCAAAATAATCTTTAATATTTTTATCTTCTTTCTATCCTTCATTTTAATTTATAATCCTTTCTCCTCTTTTCTAATGTACAATTTTTTTATTGGCAAATATTTTATCCATATACTCATCAGGATAATGTCTATCTAAAAATGCATCTATTTGATCTTGAGCTGGTATATTATTGTTTCTTTCTGTTTGTCTACAAGCAGCCATATACGAAATAGTAATATTAAAAGCCATAAAAACAACAAATGTAGTTGTTAAAACTTTAAAATTATTCTGTGTAAAAACATTGCCTAAGTTATTAATATATGGCTCTAAATATGTATAAAGCACGCCTGCTACTCCCCAATATATACAATGCAATAAACTTGTTCTTCCATTTATATTAAACCATAAATTTGAATAATCCCATGATACTGTACCAAATAGTTTTTCTTGTAGTAGTGAGCATAAATATTCTACCATACCGCCTAATACCATCGTTATAAAAAACACTTTAACTCTATTTCTAGTTTTTAATTTTTTAAAAAATAAATAATATAAAACTGCTCCTATTCCATATACAGGAGTAAAAGGCCCATATATTACTCCCTGTCTTGATTCAAAATAACCATTTTGTACAAAAGCTACTATCATTTCTAGTATATAACCTGCTAAACTGCCTAAAATAAATATCCAGAAAACTTTCATTGCTTCGTTTAATCTACATCTATTCTCCATTTTATCCCCCATTTCCCATATAAATTCATTATACAACTTTTTTCTTCTGTTTTAAATAGTTATACAATATATTTCTCTTACATTTTTGTAAGATTTAAAATTATTGTAGCACCTAATTATTAAAGAACAATTTAATAATTATTAAGATTTAATTAAAACGAATATGAACTTTGAGAATAAATCTCAAAGTTCATAAAATAATAAATTTATATTAGTTAAAATTTTTAACTAGTAAAACATTTTGCCGTTTTACCAATATGGTTGTGACATATACATTTGACTATTATTATTAATAGTATTTCGTGGGTATGGAGATATCGTAACAAATTTAATAGAATAAATATCCGCATAAGTTAGTACTCCACTTTCAATTGATCTAAGTAAAATATAGCTTGCTCCTACGTCCTCTAATATACCTATTCTATCAGTTAGATTGTTAGTTCCTATTAAAAATTCCACTCTTACTAATTTTCCTATTTGTTCTCTTAAAAAGGCTGGTGTATATATATTATTAGTTAAAGTTTCTGGAGATTGGTTTGTAATTTGCACATTTCTGTCATTTTTTTCTTCCATTTTATCACCTCTCTTTTATGTATTTTTATATTGAGGTGTAGGCCTATAAAAACAATGCTCTGGTATTCTAGTATGGATTGTTCCCGATCCGTTATAAGGGAATGTAGCTGGACATGTAGGTCTATATGGATTCATATACCATAAGCAGTCACCTACTTCACCTATTTTATTTCCTGCAATAGCCCAATCTGCAATTTCATAATGTATTTCTGTTGGATTCATATTATAAATGTTTTGTGAATTATAATTCCCGCCTATAGTTTCTCTTGCACAATCAAATTGTCCTATTTGGAATAGAATATTTCTAATGCTTCCGCCTTGTGAAATTCTTGCATATTCTCCATCAGACGCATTTACTCTATTCATAATAACAGAAGCAACTGCTCTCATTCCATTATCTCCTTCTCCACCAGCTTCACATTGTATCATTCTTGCCAACAATTCCCTTTCTGAATATGCCATATAAAAAATCACCTCATATTATTATATGAGATGATTTATTTTTTGTTCTGTTTTTAGTTATCCAGTTTAATATTATTTAATTTACTATTTAATTCTTCCCATTCTTCCATTTTTATATAAATTGTATTATTTAAATTTTCTATTTTATCCTGTAGTTCTTTTAACTTTAAATAATCCGTATTAATCTCTGGACTTAACATTTCTGCTTCTATTTTGTCTACCTCTTTTTCCAAAGCATCTATTTCTTCTTCTAACTTTTTCATCTTATTTTTAATTTTATTTAATTCTTTATTTATAAAATAAATATTATCTTCTTTACTTTTCTTTATATTAGACTGATTTTGTATAAGATTAATTTTATTTTCATTTTCTGCTGACTCCTCTTTTGTTTTATGTAATAAATATTCATCATAATTTCCTTTATAAAAAGTAACTTTTCCTTTTTCAAATTCTAATATCGAATCAGCAATTTTATTAACAAAATATCTATCATGAGAAATAAACATTACAGTACCTTTATATTCCTTTAATATTCTTTCTAATGTCTCCTTGCCTAAAATATCCGTATGATTAGTTGGCTCATCTAATAATAAGAGATTAGGACCTTTTTTTAATATCTCACATAGTTGTAGTCTTACCTTCTCTCCTCCAGAGAGTAAACTGATTTTTTTAAAAACATCTTCTCCAGAAAATAGAAAAGTTCCTAGTAAAGTCCTTATTTGTGTAGTTGTAAGTTCAGGGAACTTATTATATAGTTCATCAAAAACTGTAAGTTCTGGATTATCAAATTCCATTAATTGATCAAAATATCCTATATTTACATGATATCCATACTCCATTTCTCCGCTTAATTTCTGTATATTCCCATTTAATGTTTTTAACAAAGTAGATTTTCCTATACCATTTTCTCCTATAATTGCAAGCTTCTGCCCTCTATATAATTCAAAAGAGACCTTACAGATTGGCTTATTGTATCCTATTTCTAAATCTTTTACTCTTAAAACATTTTGTCCGCTTTCATATTTAATGTTAAAATTGGAGTTAAACGTTTTTAAATCATATTTATTTGGCTCTTCTATTATATTCATCTGTTCTATTTTTTTCAATTTAGATAATGCCATTTTTGCCTTTGTAGGTTTGTATCTAAATCTATCTGCTATCGATTGTAATCTTTTAATTTCCGCTTGTTGATACTCATAATCTTTAAGTTGCTTTTCATAATTTATTTTTTTCTGTTCTTCAAATTTTGTATAATTTCCTTTGTATTCTGTTATTGCTGCATATTCAATTTCATAAACTTTGTTAACAATTCTATCTAAAAACATTCTATCATGAGAAACAATAACAATTGCACCAGAATAATTTTTTAAGTAATTTTCCAACCATTCTATAGCTACAATATCTAAATGGTTGGTTGGTTCATCTAATAAAAGTAGCTCTGGTTTACTTAAAAGTAATTTTAAAAATGCTATTTTAGTTCTCTGTCCACCAGAAAACTCATATATTTTTTTGGATTTATCCTCTTCTGTAAATCCAAATTTTTTTATAGCTGTTTCATATTCTTTTTTATATTCATATCCACCCATAAATTTTAATTTTTCTAAAGAATCTGTATATTCCTTTATTAATTGAATTTCAGAAGTATTGGTTAGTTTTTTTGCTAATTTATCTATTTTTTCTTCTAATTGTATTATAGGTTTATATACTTTTAATATTTCTTCAAGCATAGTACAAGAAGTATTCTCAAAGTCTATTTGTTTTAGATACCCTATATTAAAACTTCCTTGTTTAATAATGTTAAACTTTTCTTCTCCAATTCCAGGTTCTAGCATGGAGTTGTCTATCAAGGCTTTTAATAAGGTGGTTTTACCAGCTCCATTTCTACCTACAATTGCTATTTTTTCTTTTTCTTTTATTTCAAAGTTAATTTCTTCTAATATTGTTTCTGCTCCAAAGGAAATAGAACCATTTACTATTTTATAATTCATTTTCCCCTCCATGTTTTGAATTTTTAGAAATTTCATAAATCTGTTTTTTATAATATATAATGAACTTTGAGGAATGTCCCCAAAGTTCATTATTGGTCATCAGAAATTCCTTTATTTTTATTGTCTGCTAATATTTTTTGTAACGTTGTGTTTAGTTGTTTAAATAAAGCTTTTAATTTGTTTACATTCTCTTTAACATTTCCTAAGAAAAATGAGAAACCAAATCCAACTATTACTAGTAGAATAGATATTAATGAATTCATATTAAAGCCTAATACACAACTACTATTTAACACATTAGGAATTATAGATAAAAATAATCCAAATATTATTGAAAATGTTATTGTATAATATTTTTTTATTAATTTATTTATTAAGAATGATATTATTAATGCTCCAATTACTAATCCTACTCCTGCTGGTAGTAAAACTGATAAATTAAAATCTGCAAGAGAGCTTACATATAATTCATACAATCCTAAAGATGATAATATAACTGCACTATCGACTCCTGGAACTATTGAAGATCCAGCTACAGCAACTCCCAATAAAACTGATTGAAATATGTTAGGGTTAGTTATTGTCGGAAATAAATTCTTATTAAAATAAAATAAGCTAAAACCTGCAATCGCAGCAATTACAATTAATATATAATATTTTTTGTTAAATCCTTCTTTTTTTACTTCTTTATAAAAAAGTGGTATAGTCCCTAAAACCAAACCTAAAAATGTAAATCTTGTATACATTTCATAATTTACTAATAAGTAGTCGACTGCTTTGCTAAATAATATTACACCTACGCCAAATCCCAAAAACAATGGGATTAAGAATATAATATTTTTTTTAAAGTTTTTAAATAATGTTCCTATTGCATTTATAGTTTTTTGGTAGAGCCCCAAAATTACTAATAGTACACTTCCACTTAATCCTGGTGCAATTCCTCCAATTCCTACAACTATTCCTTTTAAAAAATTAAGCATAATTTACCTCCATAAAAAATAAGTTATAATTTATTTACTAATTTTCTTTAATCTTTTTTCTATTACATATATAAAATACTATATAGCTAATAACGTCTAAAACAAATATTAATTGCAATACTACATTTATTACAGTAGTTGACAACTTTATTTTGTTTTTTCTATAAAGTGATATCAATGCAGCTATTGAATAAGATGAAGTAGCTAACATTATTCCATAAGTCCAAATTATTCCCAATATAGTTATTGTAAAAAATATTTGTAATCCTGGTACTATTAAAAATGCCATTGAAAATAAAAACCACATATAAAAATTGCTAATAAAAAATGGTATTAATAATACTTTTGCTAATAATGATATTCTTATATCACTTAATATCTGTTTTTCGTTTCTTTTATTGTTTAGACCAATTAATCCAACAACTATATTAGCAATAATTAATATAACAGATAATAGTAATAATACAAAAACCAAAGTCCAATTTATTTCTATTCTTGATACTAGATAAATTTTACATATCATATAAGATTCTAAAAATAAAAGTAGTAATACCATTACTATTAATAATATTTTAGACAATTTTTGCATATTATCCCCTCCACATCTACTATATTATACCAAAAGGCTAATAATTTTACAATTATTAGCCTTTAAATTTTAAATTATTCAATATTCATTGCTGTTTTAACATCATAAGGTAGTTCATCCACTTGAACCTCTCTCCAAGTTACAACCCCTCTTAATTGCATTATTTCCAATTCTAGATATGCTCCTTCTCTTAATTCTCTATAAGTTTTAAATTTAACTTCTTTTGCTTTTCCATTTTTAAATCTGGATTTTCATTTTTAATTTCTTCTAATGAATTATCAAAATCTTTCAAAATTACTCCATTATATCCTGCATTATCTAACAGATTTTTTAGTTCATTACTTATACTTATATCATCTTCTACTATTAATATTTTTAACATATTTGCACTCCCAATTTTTATTAATTTTTAACCATTTTACTCTTGGTATAATATCAGAAAAATGATAATTTTACAACTCTATATCTATAATATCACTTATACTTATATTATAGGTTTCGTCTAATTGAATTCTTTTCTTTATATAATTTATTTTGGTTATTACTCCACTAATATCTACATACTTTTTGTTTTTGTAATATTTTATTTTTATTCTATCTCCTTCTTCTACTCTATTTAACTTATTTTCCAATTCAATATAACTTTCTTCTGTTAGTTCCTTTTTTATTTCTTGTTCTTCTTCCTTTTCTTTTATTGCACTCTCTAAACCTTTTAAAGCATCAAAAGGTAAAAACAATTTTGCTCTATCTATTTTATTAACCACTATTATGACCTCCAATCAATTGATTTCTAATAATTGCTGTTGCTCCTTCTTGTAAATCAATTCCCCTTAAGACTTTGTTTTTCCCCATCTTATTTTTTATATTATTTATAGTTAATTCTAGTTTCTTTTCCTTATCAATTTTAGTTTGATCTTTAAATAATGTTAATTGTACATTATTAGTCTCTAAAACATTATCAAAACTTATTCCTATTCTTCTTATTCCTACATTTCTATTTGTTGATTCATCATAAATTTTTAAAAACGGTTTTAATAGTTCTGAATAAACATTAGTATAATTTATTATTCTTTCTGTACCTCCTGTAGAATTTATTATATCTTTAGAATATCCTACATAAAGCTTAATTTTATTTGTAGATAAATTTTGCTCTATTAGCCTTAAACTTCCTAACTCCACCATTTCTTTAAGTACTATTCTTGCTTTTTCAAAAGAATAATCTTCAAATAGGACTTGACTATTTGATAAAGAGTTGGATTTAGGATTGTATCTTTTTATATCTTCTATTGTACAACTTTCTCTTCCAAAAGCATGATCTATTATATATTCTGCATTCACTCCAAATTCTTTGTACAATCTTTTAGGCTCTGTATGTGCTATGTCATACATATCAAAAATCCTTAACTTATTTAACCTTTTTTCTATTCCATTTCCTATTTGCCAAAAATCTTTAAGTGGTCTATGGTGCCATAATTCTTTTTTATATTTTTCTTCATTTAGAAATCCAATATTAGTAACACTATGTTTAGCAGTAATATCTAAAGCAACTTTAGCTAAATACAAATTAGTTCCAACACCCGCAGTAGCTGTTATACCATATTTATTAAAAATATTATTAATAACTATTTTAGCAAGTTCTACAGCTGTAACTTTATATAGTTTTAGATATTTTGTAACATCTATAAAAGCTTCATCTATGGAATATACATGTATATCATCTTTTGAAAAATATTTTAAATAAATAGCATAAATATTTGCTGAATACTCAATATATTTTTTCATTCTTGGAAGTGCAACTATATACTTTATATTTGGTGGTATTTCATAAATTCTACATCTATTTTTTACTCCTAACATTTTCATTTTTGGAGTTACAGCTAAGCATATTGCGCCTCTACCTCTACTCGGATCTGCCACTACTAAGTTGGTATTAAATGGATCTAAATGTCTTTCTACACATTCAACAGAAGCATAAAATGTTTTTAAATCTATACATAGAAAACTCTTTTCCATAACATCACTCTCCACTAACATTAAAATTATTATATCATTTTTTCTATACTATTGTAAACGTTTGTTTGTTAATATGTTTTAGTAATTTTTAACATTAATGGGTATTTATGGAATTTATTGAAGTTTTGAAAAGGAAGCGGTCCTGTTTTCCAACCATTAGTTAGAAAATAGGACCGCTACTTTTTCTAATTTAAGATAAGCTAGTTATTATTCTATTTAGAAAATAATACTTTTTCTGTTTTATATTGTTTTATTATATATGTAAAAATCAAAGTAATATATATTATTGTTGAAATTGCCATTAAAGCAATATTTAATAAATTTATATTTCCTGCTGCAATATCTGTAAATATCATTGTAAAATTAAGAAAAGGTATAATAGATAATATTGGTGTAGTTTGTAATCCTACCATGAAAACAATAAAGCTTGGGAAAAATGATATAAAAGTTAATGGTGTTAATGCGCTTTGAGCTTCTTTAAATGTTTTTGATGTACTTGCAATTGAAATACATAATCCGCTTATAAAGAATGAATATGCTATTATTACAACAATTCCAAATATCATGCTACTTGCACTAAACATTATGTCTGTACCTTCATAAATAGAAAACATATTTTGAGCTAATAAAAGTGCCACTATAGCTAAAATAAAACTAATTATCCCTGTTACTATTGAAGATATTGAAACTGCTAAAAATTTTCCTACTATAATATCTTTGCTCTTTATAGGAAAAGTTAATAAAGTTTCTAATGTTCCTCTTTCTTTTTCACCAGCTGTAGTATCTGTTGCAGGATATGTTGCAGATACTGTTATGGCCATAATTATAAATAAAAATGCATAATTTTTTATGTAATTACCAAAGAAATTTTCTTGTTCAAATACATTTTCTTCTACTGTTATTATATTAAAAACTTGATTTGAATCAATATTATTCTCTGCTAAATATTCTCCCTGTAAATATTGTTTATATGTATTAAAATAACTTTCCATCATGTTTTTGGCATAACTACTATTATCTGAGCCATCACTGTTTATAATATATTTATTCCCATCTTTTGTTATATATAAATCTATTTCAGCATTATCATATTTTTGTCTTAGATCTTCTTCCGAACCATTTACAATTTCTATATTCATCTGTTTAGCAATTTCTTTTTCTTCTTCACTTAATTCATAAGCAAATCCAATTTTATTATATTCTTCTATATCTCTATTAGTTTGCATCTCAAATAATGCTGACATTCCTATCATTATCAATGGAATAAATATTGGTATAATTAACATCATAGCCAATGATTTTTTATCTCTAAATAATTCCCTTAATTCTTTTTTTAATATATTCCATAAATTATTCCTCATTTGAAACCCCTCCAATCATCGCAAAAAAGCTATCTCTTAAATTTGTAGTATTAGTATCTTGTTTAATTTTTTGAGGTGTTCCTGAATTAATTACTATTCCTTTATTTATCATTATTACTTTATCGCATATATTTTCTGCTTCTTCCATATAATGTGTAGAATATAAAATAACTTTTCCTCTTTGTTTTTCTTGTTTTATAAAATCTAATATAATTTGACTAGATATAATATCAAGACCAGTTGTTGCTTCATCTAAAATATAATACTTTGGATCATGTACCAAACATCTAGCAATATTAACTCTTTGAGTTTGACCTGTAGATAAATTAGAAATTTTATTATACAAAAAACTATCCATATTTAAGATCTTAGATAATTCTTGTATTCGTTTATCTATTTTTTCGCTTGGTACACCATATATATCTGCACACATTTTTAAAAGTTCATAAGTTGATAATGTATCATACAATTTTGTATTACCAGATAAATATGCTATATTTTGTTTTATTTCTATTTCATTTTCTTTATAATTCAATCCATCAAAACTTACAGTTCCTTCGGTTGGCTCTAATATTCCAGCTATCATTCTTAAAAGAGTAGTCTTTCCAGCTCCATTTGGTCCTAAAATTCCAATTATTTCTCCTTCTTTTGCTTCAAATGTTATTCCATTATCAGCATAAAATTCTTCTTTCTCTTTTTTATTTTTATATTTAACAAATTTTTTCTTTAAATTTTCTACCTTAATCATATATTCCCCTTTACTTTGGTTATTGTCTTATTTGCTTATAAAATCTGCAAGATTAATTGAATTTCCTTTTGGATAGTCTAATAATATGCATATAAATTTATTATCAACTTCACCTACACAAGCCATTGTATTATATTCTGAACCATTAGTACTTTTATAAGATTCTTCTGCATAATAAAAAGTATTTCCTTCTATGCTTTGTTCTTTAATTTCAACACTGTCATTATCAATAACTGATTCTAAATATCCTTTAGCGTCATAATTAGCAAGTTCATCAACTTTTTCTTGAATTAGGCCCATAAGCATTGTTTCAAAATCATCACTAACCATTAAGCAATTATATAAATTAGCAATATCTTCCCCAAAATAATATTCTGCCTCTTCCTTTGTAAGAATAATCATATTTTCAGGTGATTGAAACTTTAAATTACCAACTCCTAATTCGTAAACATCAGATCTTTGAGTTTGATTATTATCTATTGGTAAATGATCATTGTTACTAGAATTCAAATTAGCTAATATTATAGCACCTGCAATTATTACAGCTATAACCATTACAATTATAAAAATTTTTATTCCTGATAATCCATATCTATACAAAGAGCTTTTCTGAGCTTTTTCTGAAAAATAATAATTTCCAGATTTTTTCTTAATAACTTGTTGAGCTTTTAAATAATCAAATACTTTTTTTGCCTTTTCTTCTCCAAACTCTTTTTCTAAATCTTGCATAATAGTATCTTTACTAACTGCACTATGTTTATCTAAGGCATTGTTTCTATCAAATATTCCTTTTACCTTTTCTATATCTTCATTAGAAACTACTTGATTTCCTAAATCTTGAGACATTAATTTTATGTCTTTTGCATCTACTCCTTCTTTCAATTGCTTATTCAAATTAACAATTATACCACTAATTACTAAAACGCAGAATAATAATGCTATAACATAATCTCCGATAATTGCTCCGAAGAATTCATCATATTGATATAATGCTTGAATACTTTCTAAAGAAACTGTTAAACCTTCTTTCATCATTAAGCATACTGGTATAATTAAAAACATTGTTACTGTTATAGCTACAAATGATGTAATTGATAATATTACTGGTAATTTTCTATCAATTTTAGCTTTTGTAATTTTATATCCATAATAGCTACACAAAACAATTAAAATAGCTAATAGTGAATACATCATATTTCCATATACATACATTAATATCCAAGGAATACTTCCTACAAATGCTCCTATAAGAGCTCCTAAAACCCCTAATACATAATTATTTTTTACTTTCTCTTCCATAAATCCCCCTTATTATTACTTAAAAATATTTCTTACTTTAGGTAAAAGATAATGGCTTCCCCCTCTATCTTTTACATCTTCTATCATATTAATTGTTAATAATTGTTCATCTTCATCGTCACTTACTATAAAGCAATTAAACCATCCTAATTCTGTTCCGGTATCATCATTTTGTGAAGCTTTAATTTCTGCAGTACCTGTCTTTCCTGCTAATGTTATACCACTTATTCTAGCTTCATAAGCAGTTCCAGCTGGATTTTCTACAGTTTGTATTAGATAATCCCTTATTGTATTAGCAGCATCTTTTGAAAAAACATTTTTTACTAAATATTCTTTTTCTTTTTTCTCATTGTACTCTATATAAGGTTTTATCATATTTCCATCATTTACAAAAGCTGAATAGATAGATGCAATATGTAACGGATTAACTAAAACTTCTCCTTGACCATATCCTGTATCTGCCAATTGTATTTCAGAAGAAAATTCACCCTCATTTGAGAATTGTGAAGCATCCATATAAATTGGAAAATCTAAACTTTTATCAAATCCTATTTTTTTAAATTGTTCTTCCAATACAGATGCACCAATCTTTAGTGCTGATTTTGCGAAGTATATATTATCTGAATAAATTAATGCATTTCTTAAATTTGCTGGTCCGCTATATGTAGTTAAAGT
This sequence comes from uncultured Clostridia bacterium, assembly GCA_944390395.1. Lineage (GTDB taxonomy): Bacteria > Bacillota > Clostridia > TANB77 > CAG-508 > CAG-273. Next base: position 43,560 of record CALXPY010000001.1, read on the forward strand.
TGTAACTTGATAGTCTCCCCAACTTTCATCTTTCTGCCAACTTAGTCCACTCCTACCATAATCCTCATCTTTATCCATTTTACCAGTAGTTAATCCAATTGCTGCTATAATTGGTTTAAATGATGATCCTGGTACCCAAGTACTTTGATATCTACATAAGAAAGGTGTATTTGAATCATTACTTATTTTATTCCATTCTTCTTCAGAAAATCCATTTATAAAATCATTGGCATTATATGTTGGTGTACTTACCATGGCTAAAACTTCACCAGTTTTTGGATTAATTGCTACTGAAAAGCCATTGTCTCCATCAAATTCATTGTATATCTTATTTTGTAATTCTATATCTATTGTTGTTTTTATATTTTCCCCATCTTTTACATTAGTACTTGCTAATTCTTTTACTATATTTTCATTTTCATCTACAATATATATTTCACTACCAGTTTCTCCTCTAAGTCTTTCTTCATAAGCATATTCCAATCCTGTTTTTCCAATTATGCTAGAAGATGTATAACCTTCATTTTTATTTTCTTGTAACTCTTCTTCAGTAATATCTCCAACATATCCAACTAAATGTGATGCTGCTTTTCCATAAGGATATTCTCTAGTGCCATCTTCTAAAGTTCTAGCAAGGATATTGCCATTTCTGTCTAAAATATTACCTCTTTTACCTGTAGTGGTATAAACTCTTACTTTATATTCTTCTTTTAAATCTGGAAATATCAAACTAGAATACCAGTTTATATAATATTTGTTATCTTCTTGCCTGTCAAAAGTAACTGTATTATTAAAAGATATTGCTCCACAAACAGTATCAAAACTCATAGTATAATCTATTTTTTTATTTTCCTTGTCATATAAAATATTGCTTACTTCTATGTTACAAGCTTCAATTCCTTCATATATATTTTTGTTTCTATTTAGAAAGAATTCTTTATCAACTCTTTCCTTTGTACTACTTGAAATTAGATTAAACATTTCTTCATAATTTTCATTCTTAAGTAAATCTATATACTGACTAAATACTTCTTCTGGTGTATTTTGGTCTAAGTTTGAAATTATATAATATGCTATAATTCCACCAATAATAATTATTCCTACAATTATTCCAATAATTATCCATACAATTTTAGATTTTTTCTGTTCCATATTTAATCCTCCATTTACAGATTATGACTTTTTTTCTTTATCTACCTCCCTTAATTTTTAAATTAGCATTATTATTTTCAAGATATTTCAAGTATATCATTTAAATTCTTATTTTTCAATAGCAAAATTGCAACAAAAGAACTTTAAGGAACGTCCCTAAAGTTCAAAATAAATTAAAAAATTTTTTTTCTTTTATTTTTATTGGATCATATATTTCAATTTCTCTATTTTCTAATATACATTTTGGATTATCAAGAGTTAATGCTTGTAAAGTATCTCTATCAATGACTTTTTCTAATTCATTAATAATATTAGGCATATTAGCATAAATAGTATTTTTTCTATGATTGTCAGATCCCAAAAAATGTATCATATTATGTTGTAGCAATTTTCTTACTGTTTTTTGAGCATTTTTTCCATAAGTACCTATTATACTTGCATAATTAGATTGAAATAGTACTCCCTCTTCAATTAAATCTAATAAAATATTAGGATTTTCTTGTACATAAGTATATCTTTCTGGGTGTGCTATAATGGGATTTCTATTACTTTCTAGAATTTTATAAACAATTTCTATTAAGTTCATTGGCTTTTCGAGCATTGGCAATTCAAATAAAACATATTTACTATCATTTAAAGTAGTAGCCAAATTTTCATCTATTAAATCATTAATAGAATTTGTTATATATATTTCATTCCCCTGAAATATATTTATTTCTCCTTCTGTTTCTTTTCTTAGTACATCCATTCTATTTAATATATCTTCTTTCGGATGCTCAAAATATCCCTCCATATAATGTGGAGTAGCTATTATGTCAGTAAAACCGGCATTCTTAGCTTCTTTTAACATAATTATCGAATCTTCTAAGTTTTTCGACCCATCATCTACACCGTAAACAATATGCGAGTGTACATCTATCACATTAAATCTTCCTTCCTATAATCTGAATCAGTACCTTTCATAGCTTTATGTTTTCTTTTTACTGATGGCATATTTGAATCACCATAATAATATTTTGTATAATATTCTTTATTTGAAATTGGCATTTTATTCATAACAACACCAGCTATTTTTCCGCCAACATTTTCTATATCTCTTTTTACTCTTTTTAAATCATCCATTTTTGTTTGTTTATATGCTGCAACTATTAATGTTGAATCTGCATATCTAGCCAAAACAACAGAATCTGTAACTAAGTTACATGGTGTTCCATCTAAAATTATAAGATCAAATGAATTTTTTAAACTTTCTACTAGTATATTCATTTGTTCAGAAGTCAATAATTCTGAAGGATTTGGTGGAACATTACCTGATGAAATAAGATATAAATTTTCTATAACAGTTTGTTGAATGTATTGAAAAATATTATTATCTAATTCTTGACCATTTGAGTCTACTCCTGTTAAAAGATTAGATAGTCCTGGAGTTGGTTTAGCTCCAAAAATTGAAAACTGTCTACCTTTTCTCATATCACAATCTATTAAAACTACTTTTTTACCTGCTTGAGCAAAAGTTACTGCTAAATTTGATGTTACCCAGCTTTTCCCTTCTGATGGAGAAGTAGATGTAACATGCAATACTTTTAATCCATTCTTGCTATTCATAAATTGTATATTTGTTCTTAATGTTCTAAAAATTTCGGAAACTGGAGATTTTGGATCTCTTAAGGTTATTAATTCCTTTTTTAATTTCATTTTCTTTTTCCTCCTCTTCCTGTTAATTTTGTATCATTGAAATCACAAGCTGGCAAAGTTGTAAGTACTAACATTCCTGTTGATTTTTCTACTTCTTCCTTAGACTTTATAGTTGTATCTAGCATATTTAGAACTATAGCATATCCTATAGCAACAATAACTCCTATCAAGCCAAACATAAACAAATCTTTTGTATGATTTACATTGTATGGCGCTGTTGGTTCTTCTGCTTCATATACAATATGTACGTTATCTATATTATATATTTCTTTAGCAACTCTTTGTGTAAATACACTAGCTAATTCATTTGCAATGTTTTTTGCTTGTACTGGATCATAATCTGTAACAGTAATACTTATAATTTCTGTAGAATTAACCGATTTTACAGTAATATTATTTTTCAATTCATTTGCTGAAATATCTATTCCTAAATTATTTATAACTTCATCTAGAATATTTTTTCCTTTTATTAAAGTACTATATGTAGCAACAAGCTTTTGATTTAAAGTAATCTCTGTTGTAGTAACACCCAAATCTTCCACACTAGAATTATTAGAATTGGTACTATTTACCAAAATAAGCTGTGTTTCAGCCTGATATTTTGGCACAACATATACATAAGAGTATATAATTCCTATAACTACAAAAATTGCTACTATAATAAGCATCTGGATTTTTCTACTCCAAAATATGTTAAAAATTTCCTTTAAGTTTAATTCACTCATAAACTTTCCTCCATTTTTTCTATTCCCTTTTATTTCCTTTTATATTATATAGTTAAGTTCAAATAAGATCAAGTATAATTTGATTTTTTTTAATAACCTTTACAATATTTTTCTGGAATATAAATTTTATAATTTTCATTTAAACTATCTATTTCTTGTATTTCCTTCTTTTCTAATTCAAAGTCAAATATATCTATATTTTGTTTTAGACGTTTATATTTTGTAGATTTCGGTAATGGAATAATTTCGTTTTGTATATTCCACTTTAATATAATTTGTGGAATAGATTTATTATACTTTACTGCCAACCTATTTAAAATATCGTTCTTTACAATCTTATCTTGCATTAGTCCTAAAGGACAATATGCTTGTACTTGAATAGATTTTTCTTTGCAATATTGTATAACTTCTTTTTCTGTATTTAAAGGATGTATTTCAATCTGATTAACCATTGGAATAACATCACAATGTTTCAACAATTCCTCTAAATGTCTAATTTGAAAATTGCAAACTCCTATAGCTCTTGCTTTTCCCTCTTTGTACAAATTTTCCATCTGCTTCCATGCATCTATATAGTTGTTTGGGTAAGGCCAATGCATCAAATACAAATCGACGTAATTTGTCCCTAATCTTTCTAGACTACCTTCTAATTCTTTTCTTAAATCTATATTTTTATCACTTAAATTAAATTTTGTTGTAATAAATATTTTTTTTCTATTAATAAATTCTATCTTCTTTGCTCTACCAAACCATTTTTCATTTCCATAAGCATGTGCCAAGTCATAACCTTCATATCCAAGAATTCTTGATTTTAATAGTGTAGATACCATTTTTTCTCTATTAATTTGATATGTTCCGTAAAAATATATTAGGAATCTCAACACCATTATATAATTTAAACTTACTATTCATAATTTCATTCCTTCCAACTCTACAGATTAATTATTTTACCAATAATTAATTTTTTTCAAATCACTAATTACCCTATTAGTAAACTTTTTTCTTCCTACACTATTTAAGAAATCTATTTGCTGATATAATTCTTTACTAGTAAATTCTTTATCGTTTAAATAGTCCAAAACCGGAACTTTTTGCTTATTGGCTATTTCAATATTATTGTACATATACTTTTTTAAGAATATACTAGAAAATCTATTATATAATATATCACTTATTGGAGGAATAACAATTACTGGTCTATAATTATTCTTTATACAAAATTCAATCATTTCCTCCAAGATTTTTGTAGTCTTTTTAAAGTTATCCTGTGTTATTTCAGCTACTTTATCTGATTTTAAGCTATCTGATTTTGCTTCATTTAACCAATCTTTTTCCCTTATATTTGCTAATTTTTCAAGTTGCTCTTCATTATATAAATTCTTTTCGATGTTAAAGCTATTATCTTCCTTTACATCCTTAAAAATATATTTAATAAGTTTTGGATTTCCTAAAAGTGGAAAAATCACTCTTGTAATATACTTAAAAATATTATAATTGTTTATCTCTTTTTTATCAAGAAAATAATAATATTTTGTATTAGAATTATCACCTGGATAGTTCACAAAAGAAAAGACTAAAGCAGGAATATTAATTAATACTATGGCATTTTCTTTCAGGTTTTTGGCATATTTTTTTAATATTTTAAAATCATAATTAAGTGATTCGGGTTGTATTCCTAAGTTCTCTCCTTTTTTACCACAGCTGGTAAAATCATAAGCATATTTCGCATAAGAACTACCGATACTTATTATCTCTAAATCACTTGAGATTCCTTTTTTAAATTTTTCTATATTCTTTATTTTGTTTTTATAATGATTAGTTATTTTATATAAACAATTTAACAATATAAAAAACAAAATTAACCAAATAATAATTTTAAGAATAATCATATTATTTACCTATTCCTCTTATTTTTCTTAAAAATTTGTTACAATAATCTTTTTCTTCTTTATTTAATCCAAATAAATACATTAGTCCAAAATATAATACTGTATATATTACTGCTAATATTATGAAAGTTCCCCAAGAATTAAATGAAATAAATTTCATTATAAATAGTGTTATTAATGTTACGATTACTATAATAACAAGCGTTTTTGATAGTAGTTCCTTATAGAATCTTTTCATATTAATTTTTAGTTTTCTATGGTAGTAAATATTAAGTGGTATTGTATGTCCTACTGTTAAAGTTAAAGCAGTTATGATTGCAACTCCTACTACTCCATAATATGGAACAATAATGTATGAAACAATAACATTTAATATTGTAGCAATTAAAAATGTAATTGTATAAAATTTATGTTTATTTTTTGCCTGTAGAATTGACAAACCTACATTCTGCATCAACGGAATTAATAATCCAGCCATTACTACTAATGCACTAATCCATGATTCTCTATATCCATCTCCATAAAGTAATTTTATAAAATTTTCTCCAAATAAACCAAATGCTACAAAAATATAAATTAATATTATTCCTTGTACTCTTCCTACTCTTATCATAAAGTCAGTAAACTTATTACCATCTTGGCCTTCTAATTCCATTTTAGTTGCTTTTGGTAGAAATATTCCTGAAATAGCTGTTGAAAATTGTTGAAATATGCTTGAGAATGTATGTCCTACTGAATATATAGTTACTGCAACTGTAGAAAGCCTCATTCCAATTACAACTTGATCTACCTTCCAGTTAATTTGATCAATAATCATGTTTAAGAATATATAAAAAGAATACCCAAAAACTTCCTTAACTAAGCTTTTGTCAAAACTATATAAATGAATTTTCACTTTTAATTTCTTTAAACATATTACCATATTAGCTAATACAACTAAGATATTTAAAATTGTATCTACAATTACAACATTAATTGCACTTGGTGCAGCTATTAAAACGACTATTAAAACACCTATTCTTGATAAAGTTCTAAGTATTGTTAGAATTCTCGGAATAGCATATTTCTCATATCCACTTATAATAGAAGAAAAGATTCCTCCTGGTATAGCAACCATCATGTTTATAATTAAAATTATAAACATAACTCTTGCTTGGTCTAATTCACTACTTTGCAAAGAATTTCCAAAAAATTTGTCTAAGTTAAAATATAATACCACTCCAATAATAGATACTATTAATGAGAAAAGAATATGTAATATTAACATTATAGAAAGGAAATTGCTTTGTTCTTTTTCTTCTTTTAGATGTCTATATTTTGCTACATACTTAATAATTGCATTTCCTAAACCAAAATTTAATATAGTCAAATAACCAACAAACGATCCAATTAATTGATACAAACCATACTGAGCTTGTCCTAATTGTCTAATCATAAATGGTGAAAAGACTATATTAACTGCACAATTTAAAATTATATTAAAATATGATAAAAAAACTGATATTTTTAATTGATTAACTTTCATTTTTACCTCTTATAATTTCCATGTAATATCTTCTTTAATTACTTTAGCTGGTACTCCTGCTACTATAGTATTTTCAGGAACATCCTTCGTTACTATTGCCCCTGCTGCTATTATTGCGCCATCACCAATAGTAACTCCTTTCATAATAATTGCTCGATTTCCTATCCAAACATGATTTCCTATCTTCACTTCTTTTAAACTTTCATGATTAGCTTCAGTTGTTTGATGTGCATCATTATCACGTATTATAACATCTCTTGCTATTGCCACATCATTTCCTATTGTAATTTTCTTTTTACATACAATCTGTACACCGCAGGTACAATATCCACTTCCGATATTCAACTCTCCATTTTCAAAAACACGTATATCAGTTCCTGTGTAAGCTGTAAAATTGCCTTTTACCCTTAATGTTGAATTTTTTTCCATCCAAAATCTAGTTTCTTCTTTGGTTTTTGGATGTTCTTTTTTACCCAAAGTTAGTCTACCACTTTCGCAGATAATCTTTGCACTAGAATGTAATTTTATTCTAGTATATTTTAAAGGTAATACAAATTTTTTTGCAGAAAAACTCATCTTACTATTTTTTCTTGTTAAAAGATTAATAAAGTCTATATTTTTCACTTTTAATGGATTTATCATTGTTTATTCCTACTTTCTATTTTTTATTTTCTTTAACAGTAAACTAATATTTATTCTAAAAATCTTTAACTTTTTAGGTTCTGGAAAGTATTTTTTTCTTAATTCATCATAATCTAAATTATTCATTTCATTTAATACATGTTTTCTTGATTCTGTCATTTCTACAGAGTCATACATACATTTATTTTGTAAGAAATTATCTTTGTCTTCTATTTCATAATGATTGATATTTTCTTTAATTTTAGCAAACAAATTCCTTCCTTTTTCTGAATTTAGTAAAACCATAGAGGTTCCTTTATCTTCATCTAATTGAGGTGCTATTTTTTCTATTCCCCAAAAATCTGCTAATGTAATATCTGACCTTCTAGGTAATCCCTTAAATTGACAGTCATAACAAGATGGTCTCATAAAAGCATTATATTTTAAATATCCAATCATAAAGCTATCTAAATATCTATTTCCAATATATTTTTTTCCATTTTCAAATTCAATTCTTGTAGAAAAACTATGCCAACCATAAGTTTTATCTTTAAATTTTATAGCTTTTATTTTAGATTTATATTTTTTTTCTAAACTGTCTAAATATTTTCTAAATATTTTAGGTGAATTTACTCCTCTACATATAAAGTCACATAATATTAAATTATCGTAATCTTTATTCAAGAAATTAGCCAATCCTTCAACCTGGCAAGGTGCTCCACACATTAAAACTGTTTTCCCTTCATCTAGTTTTTCTTTTATTTCTAAAAAAGTATCTTCTATTCTGCTTTGAATATATTTAGAACTTCTAATTTTTTCTAAATCTTCTATCTTATTTGTCAAAATGTGTTTTACCATCCAATTTTCATCATAAATCGCTCCGCAAATATATCCTTCAGTGTTTAGTACTTCTTTTGCTAATTCTGAAAAAATACCTCCAGATGTACTATCTAATCTTATATTGTTATTTTTACTCCATGCAGCAATTACTGTAGGATTTTTATCATTATCACTTTGTTTTTTTTGCAAAACAGGACATACTTTTTCGCATAAATTGCATTTTATGCATTTTTCTTTATCTATTTCTGGATAGAAAAATCCTTCTTTATCCTCTACCATTTTTATACATTTTTGCGGACATTTATTAGCACAAGTATAACAACCTGTACATTTGCTCTTTTCAAGTTTATCAATCATCTTTCTTTCCTCAATTTCACTTTTTATTAATTTTTCTTTAATAGATTTTCTAAAGTAGAAATCACTTTGCTTTTACATTCATCTACATTCTTTTTAGCTTCAATACAAATATTATCATAGTTACTTACTACATAAGAAATTTTTTCATTCATTTCTTGTTCCACTCTACTATTCCAAAAGTTATTTGTATTTGCATCTATTACTAACTTTTCTTGTTTTAGTCCTTCTGCAATTACTCCTTTAAACTTTGGGCTATATGCTAAACAAATAGCTGGTTTCCCCATTTGAAAAGTTGAAACAGCAGCATGCATTCTACAAGTAACCGTAAGATATCCATTACCTAACAAGATTCTTGCTTCTACTGGTAATATCTTTTGTGAAATACAAACAATATTTTTAAATTCATCAGGGAACTTTTGTTGTAATTTTTCTAATAATGTATTATCTGACTTAGCTGGTTTATCAGTTGTTACATGAGATAACCATAAAATTCTTTTATTTGGAAATTTGTCTTTTAACTTACTAATTATTTTCATAAATCCATCAAAAAAGATATTTTCATCATTGCAATATAAATCATATAATCCTGTGCCAACAATTGTAAGATAATTATTTTTTTCTAATTTATACTTTGACAGAATTTTATCAGAATTATTTTGGTATTTTTCTTGCAAGTTCAAATCTAGAAAAGCAAGATCTCTTGATTGTATAGCATTTATATCATATTCTTTTTTCATAGTTTCTAGATTGCAATCATCTCTAGTAATTACTTTTATATCTTTAAATACTTTTTTAGCCATTTTCTTTCTTATTCCAGTATATGGGCCAATAGTTTGTCCTAAAAGTATTACATTTTTATTTTTGTTTAAGTATTTTATTCCTAACAAATTCCAAATAATATATAATTTTCCTTTTTGACCTTTTGCATATAACTCTGAGAAATCGTCTCCACCTAAAAATATTATATAATCATATTCATTTGAAATGTTGTGCATGTACTTTTTATAGTCTAATATTTTTTTTACTTTACTTATGTTGGTAGGTACTCTTGTTTTTTGAAATGATATGTCTTCATAACCTGTAGCCTCTTTTAATCTATCTAAGTCTTCTTGCTTAGTAGAATCTATTTCATAATAAATTTTTTCATTATATATTTTATTTAAATATGTTATTAAGTTTTCTGCCATCATCATACTACCATAATTTAAGGTATTTTTTACATGCTGTAATAATATTTTCATTTTACATTATTTTCCTTTCTTATTTATTTTATTATAAGTTCTTTTTAAAGTCTTTTTTATAAGTTCTGGAATTGTTATTTTTATTGTTAATTGCATATTAATCAAGAAATACTTTTTTTGAATAATTAATTTAGCTAATTTATCATTCATTGCTACTTCGCGTAATTCCTCATTATTAAAATAACTTGCAATCAATTCTATTAACTCTTTTCTTTCTAATTTAGTATTTTTAGTTTTCATAGATTTATAGCTTATTGAAAATACTTTCAGTGCTTCTTGTATTATCCTTTTTTTAGCAACAATTTCATAACTTTTCTCTTGCATTTTCCAAATAGGCAATAATTCTAATAGTTTAGAATATACATTAATTGTGTCCTTTATTTTTTTCTCTATATATTTATATGTCCTATTTGAAGTGAAACTATTAGAATTGACTATATAATGATAAAAAGTCTTAGGTAAAATTACTATTTTTTTTGCTTCTGTATATAAAATTAAATTAAACTGTAGATCTTCTGCCATTTTTACATTGAAGTCAATATTATTTTTATTCAAAATATTAATTACTAAATCTTTTTTTATAAGCTGCATACACATTGAATTAAAACAATAAGTTTTTAAAAAAAGTGGATATAATCTTTCTTTCTTCTCTTTTTCGTTAATAATTGTTTTTTCTTTAAAAGGAATATCTGGAACAACTTTTTTTCCTGTTTCAACTAAATCTCTTATATAAAAACATTTTGCTATATCCGAATTAGTTGATGAAATTTCAGAATACAGATTTTCCAACATATCTTTTTCTATCCAATCATCTGAATCGATAAAAGTAATATAATTGCCTGTTGCAATTTTAGCTCCTTCTAGCCTTGTAAATAACACACCTTTGTTTTCTCTAGATTTATAAACGATTCTGTTATCTAATTTAGCATAATTTTCAATTATATCTATACTTTTATCTGTACATCCATCTAATATTGCAATTATTTCTAAATTTTTATAAGTTTGATTTACTATACTATCTAAACATTGAGTTAAATATTTTTCTGCTTGATATACAGGTACAATTACAGATATTTTTTCCCTTTCCATTTAAATCCTCCATTTTTTTGTAAATATTTGTATACTAATTTATAAAATATATAAGTTGACAATACATACCAAACAAAATCACGGAATATTGGATTAATAGTATTACGTGTTGTCCATAAAATAGAAGCAGCTATAAATGCATAAAGTGGATATATAATAAAGTTATTCTTATATTTTCTTTCAGCTAATTCAGAAATTTTAAAGAGTGAAAATCCTATAGCTATAAATAATATTGGTGCGAACCATCCAAAATTTGCATAAACATCTTCAACTATTGAGCCTCCAAATTGAGCACCATAATGTTCACTTACTTCAGCTGCCACATTTTCTCTAGCAGCAATATGTACATCATTAGAATTTATATTTGGAACAATACTTAAAATTCCATACAAATAAGTTGTTCCATACTTATATGGCATTTGTGCTGGATAAAAATCTAAAGCTGCTGCAGTTGGAAAAATAGCTGTTCCCATTTCATTCATTACTGTCAATATTGGTTGTTCTTTTGACGTTTCTTCCCATATTGTACCTATATTAGCTACCCACTCCTCAATTGGATATTTTCTTACTTCTTTAAGCATGCTCAACATATTAAATAATGGTATTATTAAAATTGCTGCTATTATGATGTAAGAAGTTTTAAACTTTTGTATACATATATGATATGTAATTACTATCATAAAACAATTTATAAGAGGTATCCCTCTTGCTCCAAAAAATATTTGTAGTCCATTATATAATAGATTTACTAAAAATATAATTCTCGCTTTCTTTAAATCATTTTTATATGAAACCATTAAAATCAGTAATCCTATAAAGAAAAATGGATCCAACTTTTCATTTATACTTCCTACTCCTATGTTTTTATCACTATATACTGCTTCATATCCTCCTTGATATGCTAAGCTAGCATCTGTTATAAAATTGCTAATTGCTGGAATTACTGAAATTATAATCAAAAAAGCTGCAACTATACGTATAATTTTAATTGTCTCTTTCTTTTTACTTTCATCATCTATTTCTTCTTCATTTTTTTCTTTTTTAAACAAATTAGCAATATTTGCGCCTAAATGCATTCCTAACATGCAATAAGTTGCTAAAATTATAGCTTTTGAAATATACGTAATATCCACTATTCTATATAAATATAAATTCTCATTTGGCAAATAATTAAAGAATGTTCTTGAAATCATTGCACCAAATATAAATACCGTATAGAAAATCAAGTATATTGTATATAAATTCGTTATTTTTATTTTACATAAAATGGTACTCACAAAACACCATATCGCTAATACAGTAGCAATAACTGTCAAACTACTAATTTCTTCATCTGTTCCAGTAACTCGCCCTCCAAATCCGTGTATAAAGAGTAAAATAATTAGTATTAATACAGTTATGACTATATTTAATATTTGTACATGTTTTTGATTCTTCATAAAATCTATTCCTCTTTGAATATGTTTATAAGCCTTACCATGTATATCTTTTATAAACACATTTTTCCTCCCATATATTTATTTCGAATATTTTTTCTTATTAAAATTTTCTATCATTAATGATTCATACATTGTTGTTTTTCATTGTGTCAAACATATTATTTTAAGTAAATACTTTGTAATTTTTCTGCAATTTTTTTATTTGAATATCCTTTTTGTTCTAATTCTTTTAATACATCAATGGTTTCTTTTTCTTTGTATTTTTTTAGCATTTTATTAACTAAATCTTCTAAGTTATCATTTAAGTTAAAATAGCTAACTCTTTCTGGAATTACATTTGTCTCCTTTGATATTGTGTCTGAAAGAAAACATATATTATCTCCTGCCAAAGCCTCAACAACAACTAATGGAAATCCTTCATAAAGTGATGGCATTACAAAAACATTGAACATTTTCATAAATACTGGAATATCATCCCTTAAACCAGGTAATATAAAATAATCTTGTAAATTATTTTCTTTTATTAGTTTCTTTATTTTATCAAAATCAGATCCATCCCCAACTAACACTATGACGAAATCATTACATAATTTCTGCATACTCTTGGCCAATTCTATAAAATATTCTTGGTTCTTTATATTAACAAATCGTCCAACATGCCCTATTATAAATTTATCTTTTGAAATATTTAATTCTTCTTTTAATCTATTTATTTGCTCATCTGTTATAGATTTATATTTTTCTAGATCTATTCCATTATTTAAAATTGTGAAATTACTTTTACCAAATAGATATTTGCCTGCCATTTCTCCACAAGCTAACTTTATATTAGAGAAAATCTTAATTAATAATTTAGAAAAAATGTTGTATATATTTCTTAACACATTTTTCTTTCTTATATCACTAGTTGTGTGTGAATGTGTTATTCTCTTTTTTACACCTGCTAAATAAGCTACTAAACAAATAAAACCTGAATAATATGAAACATGACTATGTATTGCAACAAACTTTTCTTTTTTTACTATTTTATAAATTTCTTTAAGATTTTTTATTCTTCCGTTTTCAGGAGGAGATACAATAAATATCTTTCCACCTAATTTTTTTATTTCGTCGTCATATTCGCCTTTTTTATTAGTCATACACACAAAGTCAAATTGTATCTTCGTTCTATCTATATTCCTATAAAGATTCATTATCATTGTTTCTGCCCCACCATGATTCATGCACTTTACAATGTGTAATATTCTCTTTGGGTCTATTTCCATATATTCTATTCTCCTATTACTATATCATAAAATTCTTTGCGTTTTCTTTCTAAGTTTTTATTTTCAAAATCTATACTTCTATTAAAATTTTGTTTTGCGCTTTCTCTTAAATTATCTGTATTATCTATTAGAATTAATAATTTTTTTTGTAGATCTTTTTCATTTCTTTTTTTAAATATATATTTTTTATCTATAAGTTCTGTGTTTCCCCCTACATCACTCACTAAACATGGACAAGCTCTGCTCATTGCTTCTATAATAGATCGACATAGTCCTTCTGTGTAACTTGGCTGGATATATACATCTAAATTATCTAGCCATTTAAAAATCTCTTCATGTGGTTTTGGCCCAACAACTTTTATACTTTCTGTAATATTTAGTTTTTTAGCCTTTTTATTTAATCTTGAACCTTCTCCTCCACCTACCATTTGATATTCTATGTTATATCCTAACTTTTTTAATTCGTATATTGCATCCAAAACTAGTTCTTGTCCTTTATATTTAACATCTACATTTCCTATTGTTCCCAAAATAATTTTATCTTTCTTAACCTCATCTATTTTTTCTAATCGTTTCATTAAAATATTTTCATCATTATTAGGTAAAGATACATCAGAACAACCTATTTGTTTCCCTTTTGTTGGATATCTTTTCTGTAAAAACTTTTCAGTAACATATATTACATTTTCTGATTTTTTTATGTAATGTCTGTTTATCAAATACATCAGTGGCGCAATTAATTTTGCAAACATAGTTCCGTAATTCATTAAACTATCATATACGCATCCAACCATTTGTACAACATATTTCTTTTTCTGTTTTAAGAGATAATGCATTGCAATTATTCCTATATTTGATGGCATTTTTACATTAATTAGATCACTTTCTTTTATAATATTTTTTATAAGCTTTCTATTTTTAAAAGCTTCTTTATATGAATCAAACATTATAAACTCTATATTTTTATCTGAAGCAAGTGCTAATTTGTTTGTAAAATCTTTATTTTTATCCTGTCTACATATTATTGTCAACTTATCACTTTCAGATAATCTGTGCCTATTTAAGTATTCCTTTGTAACAGCACCTGTTGTATATACATTATTATCTTTTTTTACTAATTTAACATCCAAAAAGAAAGATATATTCATTATTTGCTCTCCTAAAATTTTATATTTTTCATTACCTCATCTGCCACGACTTCAACTTTATCTTTTTTTGAGACTCTTAGTTTATTAGTTATCTTGTCGTTAAATGCACTTTCATATATTTCATACATTCTAACAAAGAATTCATTAAAACTTATTATTCCAAATCCACACATTACTAATATAGCACTCATATTATCAGTTAGGATTTCATTCAAAGTTACACTAGTAGCTTTTTGGGCAATGTCTTTGCTTTCTATATTATTAAATACATTTTCTCCTTCTCCTCGTTCTAACCATATAATTTGTTTTAGATCACTTTTTGATTGAATAGCTTCTTTTCCAAAAATATCAACTGGCGAAACTTTAATTGATTGTGGGTTATGCTTTCTAGCGAATGCTAAAACAGCAGGAAACTTTCTTAAAAAGTTTTTAACAGCTGGAATTATATTACTATAAAATTCATTTAATGCAGAATTACATTTAGGAGCTTTCTTTTTAAAAACTTCTGGAAATAAATCTCTATGATAAAAATATAGTACAAATTTTTTAGGAAGTCCGTATATCTCCCCCTTTTTATTTATTATATTAAAATCATCACCTAATATTTTATATCCTTTTTTTACCAATTTTGCTACGCAAGCTGTT
Source organism: uncultured Clostridia bacterium (assembly GCA_944390395.1). GTDB lineage: Bacteria > Bacillota > Clostridia > TANB77 > CAG-508 > CAG-273. Next base: position 59,191 of record CALXPY010000001.1, read on the forward strand.
TTCCCTACTCCTCCCCATGAAGGTAGTAATAATGCGCCATTCTCATTTGATACTGCAGCCGCATGAATTAGTGAATAACCAAATTTTAATAACATTATTTGTAACATTATCATAAGCCATTCATTTACTTCTTGTCTTGTCTCTATTATACATTTTTTATCATTTTCAAAATAAATTTTTGCTTCTTTTTTACTGTCATATATATATTTTTCATTTCCCCAAATATTTTCTTCCATCTTTCTTGAATCGCTAAAATCAATTTGCTTTTTATAAATAACTTTTATAAACCCTAAACAATTAATATAAGTTTTTTCATCTTGTGATGAAACATGTTCATCTATAATTAATGTGTCCTTCCATTTATACTCATCATCAATTTCTATTCCTATTACACCTGCTACTGATCTTTTCATTTTTCTCTCCTTATTCATAATTATAATAAATTTTTTTTACTTTTTCCAATACATTTTTTTCAGTGTATTGTCGTATAGAATTATAAACATATTTTTTATTGTTTGCAAGTCTTTGCATTATTTTATTTTTTAATTCTTCTATAGAATCTATTCCTACAATGCTTTCTTTTTGAACAAGATCCCTATTTCCCCTACAATCTGTAGCTATAATTGGAAGATTGCAGAACATTGCTTCCATGAGGTTAACTGGTAAACCTTCTTGTCTAGACGTTGATACGGCTAAATCAGATATTTTCATTAATTTTGGTATATCTGTTCTATATCCTAAAAATTGTATATTTTTATCAACATTCAAATTTTTAGCCAATTCTTGATATTTACCATTCATTGAATCTTTTCCTGGTAATAATACTTTTACTTTTTCTAATACATTAGGTTCTAGTAAGCTTATTGCCTTTATAAGCATTTGTTGATTTTTTCTTTTACTCAATTCAGCAACATAAATTAAAACAAAATCATCTTCATTTATACCCAAACTTTTTCTTAATTCATTTCTTTCTTCACGGCTCATTTCAAAATTGAATTTATTTTCGTCTACTCCTATTCCTGGAACATATTCTACATTTTTTGCTTTAAATTTTTTCTTAGCCAAATTATAGTCTTCTTCATTAATAGTAATTAAGCAATCTGTATATTTTGAAAGCCATTTTTCAACAGGATAGTAAATTAACCAATTTTTAGCTGGAGCTCCTTTAAAGAAATGAAAACCATGTGCTGTGTATATAACCTTTGTCCCATTTTTTCTTTCTTTTCTAGCTGCAAGCCTTCCGCATACACCTCCTATAGGTGAATGGATATGTATTATGTTGTACTTATTTTCTTTAATAAGTTGTTTGACTTGTTTATACGCCTGAATATTCTTTGTTGATAATACATTTCTATCAAAATCAATTTGATAATACTTTACATTTAAATCTTTTAACTTGTTTTTTAATTCTTCTGCCCTTTCTCTTGTTATTGTGCCAGAATCAATAAAATTTGTTGCAACATGTACTTCATATTTTAATTCTTGTAAAACTTTAATGTTTCCCATATTAAATTGTTCTATCATAGAGGCTACAGAAGCTAATATTAAAGCTTTTTTCATTTTTTATTTCCTTCCTAATTACATATATTAAGCTATTTTTTTATTTCATACACTCAATAATGCTTGTTTCAAAGTCAACTACACAGTAAGAAAAATCTCCAGATAATGACTTATCATAAGCCTTGTTTCCAAAAATTTTATTTATATAATTTATCTTTTTAGATAACAATTTCAATATTGGATTAAATATCTTTACAAAATGCATCTTTTTATTCATGGCTTTTGCCATAGCTTCAATAATGGACTTTGTGCTTACATATTCTTTATTTTGAGGATATATAACTCCACTATTTTCATTATCTATATTTTGTTTTATGCATTCTACTAAATTATCTATGTAAATCATACTTCTATTATTTTCTATGTCTGGAAATATTGGCAATATTTTAGCTATCTTCTTTAATTTTGGAAAATTACCTTTACAATTTGGTCCATATACCATTGGAGCCCTTATTATTATAGTTTTAAATTTTTCATCCGATAATTTTTGTATTGCCTCATCTGCTTCCAATTTACTTCTTCCATAAAAATCTATTGGGACTTTACTAGTATCTTCTTTTATTATTTTAAATTGTCCTATCTTACCATCTGCCCCATATATAATCATACTGCTCATAAATATAAATTGTTTTACGCCTTCTGCTTTAGCTTTTTTTGCTACTTCTATTGGTAAGTCTCTATTTACTTTATAATATAAATCTTCTAGCTTTTTATTTGCAGATACATGTGCTATTCCAGCTAAACAAAATATAACATCATATTTTGAGAAATCTGCTTTTCTCCATTCATCGTCTTTTGAAGATATTGAACTTATATTATAATTTCCTTCTTTGCTTTTATTAAGCCATTTTTCGAAATTCGTTCCAATATAGCTATCTTTACCAAAAACAAGGATATTTTTCATTCTTTTTTTTCTCCTTCTACAACACCGTCATGTTTAATAACTTTAGCAACTGTTTTAAACAGTACCTTTATATCAAAGAAAAATGACATTTTTTCTACATATTCACCATCAAATTTAGCTTTAACTGGTATTTCTAATTCGTCTCTTCCATTTACTTGTGCCCATCCAGTTAATCCAGGTTTAATATCATTTGCTCCATATTTATCTCTTTCTGCAATTAAGTCATCCTGATTCCATAATGCTGGTCTTGGGCCAACAATACTCATTTCACCTTTTAGTATATTTATAATTTGTGGTAATTCATCTAAGCTTGTCTTTCTTAAGACTTTTCCAACTCTTGTAATATACATGTCAGGATCTTTTAACAAATGTGTTGGTGTATCTTTTGGAGTATCTATTTTCATTGTTCTATATTTTAAAATGTTAAAATATTCTTTATTCTTTTTTACTCTTTTTTGTTTAAAAAATACAGGACCTCTTGAATCTATTTTAATTAATAATGCAATTATGAGCATAATTGGAGATAAAATGATTAATGCTATTAATGCTAACAATTTATCCAATATACTTTTTATTATAATATACTTTTTGCGTTTTACCATTATTTCATCCCTTTTCATCTTTGTTTTTGTGAGAAAAATAACTATATTTACAAATATTATTCCTGTTAATAATCCTAAGCTATCTATTAATACATCTTTTATTTCGTTACTTCTACCAGGTATAAAGTATTGATGTATTTCATCTGAAATAGCATATAATATTCCAATTAATAGACTGTAGAATATTATTTTTTTACTATTTTTTTCATATTGGAATACTAGCCCATATATAATAACTCCTCCAATTAAATAAATAGTAAAATGAGCTAATTTTCTTACAATATGTTGCATGCTATCTATTAATTCTATTTTTTCTTGTTCACTCATACCTTCTGTAATATTAGTTATTTTTAGAATAAATTCTATAGCTCCTCCACTTGTTTTTGATGATACTTCAGAAGGTTGATGGGAAAAATAAAATATTAATCCCATCCACAATAATAACAAAATTGTAAATAATATTTTTTTGCCCAATATTAGTTTTTTTGTTTTATCCATTATCCTACTTCTCTCATTTTTTTATTTACTTCATCTGGTTCTTTAAATGTTTTTACAGTTTGTTTTATTACTTCTTTTATTTTTGGCATTTCTGTATTTTCTTTTTCTACTAATCCATTTAATAATTTTAATTTTTCTTCAATTTCATTCATAGTTAAGCTTGAAGGTTCTGCAATAAAAATTTTGTCATGCTTTGTAGATTCTAATCCTTCTTCTGACATAAGTATTTCTTCATATAGTTTTTCACCTGGTCTTAAGCCTGTTATTACTATTGGAATATCAACATTAGGTTCTAGACCAGAAAGTTTTATTAAACTTTCTGCTAAATCATATATTTTTACAGGTTCTCCCATATCTAATACAAATATCTCTCCACCCTTAGCATAAGTAATAGCTTGTAAAATCAATCCTACTGCCTCTGGAATTGTCATAAAAAATCTTGTTATTTCTTTATGTGTAACTGTAACAGGACCACCTTCAGCAATTTGTTTCTTGAATAATGGTACAACAGATCCATTACTTCCAAGTACATTTCCAAATCTTACAGCCATAAATTCTGTTTTGCTAACTTTATTTTTCGCTTGAATAATCATTTCGCATAGCCTTTTAGAAGCTCCCATTATATTTGTTGGATTAACAGCTTTATCTGTAGATATTAAAACAAATCTTTTTACATTAAATTCATCGCTGCAATTTACAACATTATATGTTCCAAAAACATTATTTTTTATTGCTTCCAATGGGCTTTTTTCCATTAATGGAACATGTTTATGAGCTGCTGCATGGAACACTAACTCTGGTCTATATTGTTCAAAAACTTTCTTTAATCTTTTTTTATCTCTTACGCTTCCTACTAGTGCTTCAATTTTTTCTTTATTATAATTTGCTTTTAATTCTAATTCAATATTGTATAAATTATTTTCATAAATATCAAAGATAATTAGTTTTTTAGGATTATGTTTCATTATTTGTCTGCAAAGTTCAGATCCTATTGATCCTCCTCCACCAGTTACTAAAACTACTCTATCTTTTATTAATTCAGAAATATTTTTATTATCTAAAGTTACAGGCTCTCTTCCTAATAAGTCTTCTATTTCTACTTCCCTTAAATTACTCATCAAATTTTTATTTTTTACAATATCAACTATTGCTGGTAAAACTCTTATTCTTGCACCTGTAGTTTGACATATATTTAATATTTCTTTTTTATCTTTATTTTTTACTTTTTCTAAGCAGAAAAATATGGTGTCAACTTTGTATTTTTTGCATAGTTCAACTATTTTATTCCTTCCACCTAAAATTTTTACGCCTGAGATTGTATAATTTAATTTATTTACATTATCATCTATTAGTCCAATAATGTTATATTCGTCTTTTGCTTCTTCCTTTATAGCCTTAATTACATCTCTTGCAGCTTCTCCACCACCAATTATAAGCAAATTTTTCTTTATTTTTCCTGAACTATTATCTACCCTTTTTAGTGTTAGTATAAATCTTAGCATTACTCTATAAGATACTACTGCAACTGCTATTAATATATTAGCTAATACTATACCTTTTATATCCATAAATAAGTCAGTTCTAATAAGTCCAACAGTACCAATTATTACAGTAGATGCCATACATAGAAATATATATTCTAAATAATCCTTACCATTTTCAAATCTTGTTATTTTCTTATATATATTAGCCACATTAAATGTAACTAAATATGTTATTAATGAAATTAATATTGTATTTAAAATTTTATTTATTTCTTGTCCCAACAAAGATAAATCTGTTAATAAATATGCTACTAATAAATACATAAAAGAAATTATTAGCAAATCCATTATTCTTAATATTATCATTCTATGCTTTTTTAAAAAGTTCATATTCCCCATCCTATTTTTTATTTATAAAATTCCATGAATCATTGCACATTTCCTGCAATGTTTTGGTTGCTTTCCAACCCAATTCTTCTTCCGCTTTTTTCGGATCTGAATAGCATTCTGCTATATCTCCAGGTCTTCTTTCCACAATTTTATAAGGTACTTCTTTTCCTGTTGCTTTTTCAAAAGCTTTTACCATGTCTAAAACACTATAACCATGTCCAGTACCTAAATTATATATAAATAACCCTTTGTTTTCTTTATTTAATTTTTCTATTGCTTTTATATGACCTTTTGCTAAGTCTACTACATGTATATAGTCTCTTACTCCTGTTCCATCAGGTGTATTATAATCATTTCCAAAAATAGATAATTCTTTTAATGTTCCTTGAGCTACACGTACAATATAAGGCATTAAATTGTTTGGTATTCCTTGTGGTTCTTCTCCTATTAATCCACTTTCATGTGCTCCTACTGGATTAAAATATCTAAGTATTACAATATCCCAGTTATTATCTGAATTATATAAATCTTTTAATATTTGCTCTATAAATAATTTTGTGGTTCCATAAGGATTAGTAGTTCCTCCAGTTTTGCATTCTTCAGTTATTGGAACTATTTCAGGATCACCATAAACAGTTGCTGATGAACTAAACACTAGTTTCTTAACATCATATTTTCTCATTGTTTCAAGCAATACTAATGTTCCTGCCACATTATTTGTATAGTATTCTAGAGGTTTTTTTACCGATTCTCCAACTGCTTTATATCCTGCAAAATGTATTACACTTTCTATATCTTTATTCTCTTTAAAAACTTTTTCTAAGTCTTCTCCTTTTGTATAATCAATTTCATAAAATTTAAAGTCTTTTCCTGTTATTTTTCTTATTGAATCTAAAACTTCCGGTTTGCTATTATAGAAATTATCTATAATTATTACATTCTCTCCTTTATTTAATAATTCGACAACAGTATGGCTACCTATAAAGCCTGCTCCACCTGTCACTAAAATTGACACTTAAATCCCCCCCAAAATACTTATTATTTTTCTTATTTCGTTCTTAATTATATATAATACTACATTTTTTTTCAAGACTATATTAGAATTTTTATTACTTTTATTTATCATTAGTAATTATTTATTAATTAGTTTTTGCATTTTTTTGTTTTTTATTTGTTAATATTTAAAGCTTTATAATGAATTATTTTATTTGATTAGTAAATAATATTTACTATGAAAAAGATTTTTATAACAGGAGCAGGATCTGGTCTAGGAAAGGAAGCTGCTATCGAACTTGCAAGGCGTGGTCATACTGTATATGCAACCGTATACTATCAAGATCAATTAAAGCCTTTGGAAGAAATTGCTAGATCTGAAAAAATTGATTTAAAAATATTTAAATTAGACATAACTAAAATTGAAGATCAAAATCTGCTTTAGAGTCTTTTGGCATTTGCTTGAATAAGGAATTAAAAATATTAAATAAATTATCTAACACAAATATTACAGTATCTTTAGTTGAACCCGGCGCTTATGCAACAGGCTTTAATAAAGAAGATTCTAATCCACATTTTAGATATTATGCTCCATGGTGGCAAGCATTTTTAGTTCAAATTGGTCGAATAATAGGAATGTAAAAATTACATTCCTCCTTTTTCATAGCATATTTTTAAAAACTTCCACACACCACTTCTTGGAGTAATTCCATTATAATTATTATTTATTCTTTCATATATTTCTTGCTTAGTAAACCATCTTATATCTGATACTTCTTCTTCTTGTAATTTTATATCCTCTATATCAATATCTTTAATTATAATATATCCATCATTAAAATGATTATTTACGATATCTTCTGTTACATCAGAATCAATTGTACACATTAAATACTTTATATCTTGTTCATTTACATTAATCCCTATTTCTTCCTTTATTTCTCTGATAAGAGCTTGATAACTAAGCTCTCCTGCTAAAATATGTCCTCCAACTGTAGCATCCCATAAATTCGGGTACAATTTTTTATATTTACTTCTTTTTTGTAACAACACATCACCATTTTTATTGAAGATAAAACCATATACTGCTCTGTGCCACAAACCATTTTTATGACATTTTTCCCTTGATTCTATTTTTCCTGTAAATTCTCCTTTTTCATTTAAAACATCAAAATTTTCCATATTAATTCCTTCTTTTCTATTTTATTTTTCTCAATTTTGCTATAAAAAAGCCTTCATATAATTCATTTGGAATTATACATATTGTTCCTTCTACTGTAACTGGCAATTGTGGCATATTTCCTGTTATTTTATCATCTATTGGAACAACTTCTACATTTCCATCTTTAAGTATTTTCTTTATATTTTCCTCATTTTCTTGTTTCAAGATTGAACAAGTAGAATAAACTATTTCATGTCCTGGCTTCAAAATTTTAATAGCTTTTCTTAATAGCTCATATTGAAGTTTTGTAGATCTAAATATCAATTCTTCTGTAAAACTTTCATTAATATTATTATTATTTATATCCAATGTCCCACTGCCACTACATGGAGCATCTAATAATATTTTATCAAAGGAGAAAATATCATCTAATTTTCTAGCATCTTGTACTAATACATTAATTCTTGGCGCTCCTGATTTTTCTATATTGTACTTTAACCTTTCTGCTCTTATTTTATTCTTTTCGATTGCTGTAATCAATGCTCTTCCATTTGTCATTGCAGATATTTGAGTTGTCTTACTTCCTGGTGCTGCTGTCATATCTAATATATCCTCATTTTCTTTTGGCTCTAATATTATTGGAGGAATCATTGAAGATAAACTTTGAAAATAAATTTTTCCTTCATCATATATATTCAATCTTTTTACTGAGTTTTCTGCATTACTATCAATTATTATTGCTTCATCATACCAGTCTGCCTGGCTGTATTTAATTTTTTCTTTATCCAAAACTTCTTTTATTTCTTTTACTGTAGATTTTAATGCATTTACCCTAAAACTAGATTTACGTTTACATGTATACCCATTTATTATATTGTTACTTATCTGCTCTCCATATTGTTCAATTAATAAACCTTTTAAAAAGTTAGGAATTATATTAGGTTGATCTTCTAATTTCATATTTAAATCCTTTCTAAGTGCTTTATTTAATCTTATATCATTTTATTTCACGTAATACTCCCATTAAAATATATCTGGCGCCATCATACTCATACGCACAAGTAGATAATGTCATAAATTTATCCTTTTCATTTATTTCAACATCACTCTTAAAATCCGAATTATTTATTTTGCGTTTCAATGATTACTTTTTCAATTCCTTTTTAAAATCTCTCTTTCTATAAATTCTATAAATGTTGGTACTGTTCCCAATAAATATTTGTTATCTTTAACTACAAGATAAGCCTCTGCTTCTGATCCAAATGAATAAGTACTGTTTAGTTCAATTTCGTCCTCTTTCGCTTTTGTAAGTTTCTTTCTTCCTGTTAGATAATTTAGTAAATGTTCATTACTTTCTTGTATTTCTTTAAGTATTATTTTGCACTTTCTATAATCTCCTTTTTTATAATACATTATAGATAAAGGAAATAGCATAAAAGCTGAATCAAATGAATATTTATTATATAGTTCTTCAGCTTTGTCGAACTTTTCTAGTACAGTATACAAGCCCATCATCAAATATCTTATGCCTAAATTATCACTTTCACATAATTCTAATAGTTC
>CALXPY010000002.1 GCA_944390395.1 uncultured Clostridia bacterium
GTAAAAACAAAAATATAAAACGAGATGTAAACAACACTTTTTAGAAAAAAGTTGTTGCATTGGCAACGAAAATTTTGCATAACAGCCAATTTGCATAAAATGATAAGAAACTAGTTGACAACTAGTTTCTTTTAGTATATAATTATATAGCATGTATTTGGCGATGAAGTAAGATGTGGCTACAATTATATTTTTATGTAATTGGAGGGAACTCTTATGGAGTATGTCGTGGCATAGACCAGGCGGTAAGTTTTTAATAAGCACTTATCCAAGATTTTCATGCGACTTGGATTTTTATATGGATAAAAAAGAAACACCAGGGTGCGTTATAACTTCCGACCATTTATTTAAATATAAGAGGAGGGAAATTTAATGGCAACAAAGAAAGGAAATGCGGTAGCAAGCGAAAAAATTAGAATAAGACTAAAAGCTTACGATCATGTGGTTTTAGAACAGTCTGCTGAAATTATAGTAGATACTGCTAAAAAAACAGGAGCAAAGGTTTCAGGTCCTATTCCACTACCAACAGAAAAGGAAATTATAACAATTTTACGTTCTCCACATAAACATAAAGATTCTAGAGAACAATTTGAAATGAGAACACATAAAAGAGTTATAGACATTCTTTACCCAACACAAAAAACAGTTGATAGTCTTATGAAAATAGATTTACCAGCTGGTGTTGATATAGAAATCAAATTATAATTAAAATACAAAAACGAGTGTTGCAAAAGCAAGACGAAGTTTTTCATTAATTTAATAAACCAAGCTGATAAAAATATCAGCCAATAGTTAGGAGGAAATAATAATGAAAAAAGGTTTAGTGGGAAAAAAAGTTGGAATGACACAAGTTTTTAATGAAGAAGGAAAAGTTATTCCAGTAACAGTTATAGAAGTAGGTTCTAATGTAGTAGTACAATTAAAAACTACAGAAACAGACGGATATAATGCAGTGCAATTAGGTTTTGGAGAAGTTAAAGAAAAAAGAGTAAATAAACCAGAAAAAGGACATTTCGCAAAAGCTAATGTAGCACCAAAAAAACATTTAAGAGAATTTAGATTAGATTCTTTAGAAAATATCAATGTTGGAGATGAACTTAAAGCAGATGTTTTTGAAGCAGGAGAAAAAATAGATGTTCAAGGCACAACAAAAGGAAAAGGATTCCAAGGTGTTATTAAACGTCATGGACAACATAGAGGACCAATGGGACATGGATCTATGTATCATAGAAGACCAGGTTCAATGGGACCAACATCTACACCAGGTAGAGTTTTCAAAGGTAAAAAATTACCAGGTCATACAGGACATGAAACAGTAACAATTCAAGGACTAGAAATTGTTAAGGTGGATTTAGATAAAAACGTAATATTAGTAAAAGGTAGTGTACCAGGACCAAAAGGTGCAATACTAAAATTAAAATCAAGTGTTAAACAAAAATAATAAGGAGGGGAAATAAATGCCTAAAATAGACGTATATGATATAGAAGGTAAAAAAGTTAAAACTTTAGAGCTTAATGAAGAAATATTTGGTATTGAACCAAATGAAGCAGTAGTACATAGTGTTTTAGTTAACTACCTTGCTAATCAAAGACAAGGAACACAAAGTACAAAAACAAGAAGCGAAGTTTCTGGTGGTGGAAAGAAACCATGGAGACAAAAAGGTACAGGTAGAGCAAGACAAGGAAGTATAAGAGCACCACAATGGGTGGGCGGAGGTATCGCATTAGGACCAAAACCACGTTCTTATAAATATACTGTTAATAAAAAAGAAAGAAGATTAGCTATTAAATCAATGCTAAGTTCAAAAGTATTAGAAAATGAATTAGTAGTTGTAGATAGCTTACCATTAAAAGAAATAAAGACAAAAGAAATGGTTAAAGCATTAAACAACTTAAAAGTAGAAGGAAAAACTTTAATACTTTTACCAGAAAAGAATGAGATAGTACAAAAATCAGCAAGAAATATTGAAGGAGTTAAAACATTATTAGTAAACACAATTAATGTTTATGACTTATTAAAATACAAAAATCTTGTTGTAACTGTAGATACAGTTAAGAAATTAGAGGAGGTGTACGCTTAATGAGACCAGAAGATATAATATTAGCACCAATTATTACTGAAAAAAGTAATGATTTATTACAAGAAGGAAAGTATACCTTTAAAGTAAATAAAAAAGCAACAAAAATAGATATTAGAAATGCAGTAGAAAAACTTTTTGAAGTAAAAGTTTTAGATGTAACTACAATATCTGTTAAAGGAAAAGAAAAAAGAGTAGGAAGAAATGTTGGAAAAACTTCAGATTGGAAAAAAGCTATAGTAACTATAGATACAAATCCAGCAGAAAAGAAATATATGGCAAAAGGCGGAAAAGAAGTAAAAGTTTCTAAGAAATATAAAGACAGTATTGAACACTTTATGGGTGCATAGACTGAGAAATAACTCAGATAACAAATTTTATCTGCATACGGAGCAGGAAAAAATCCGTAAATATAAACAAAGAAAGAGAGGGAGAAATTTTCAAAAACGAGTATTACTAGGCAAACGAAAAAATATTGATGAGACTATACTATTGTATGTCGAAAAAATATTTTTGAGTTTAACGACGTAGGACGAAGTTTTTCAAAATTTCGTAATAACAATGGGAATGAAACATTTTAAAGCATATACACCATCAAGAAGAAATATGACTGTTTCTACATTTGAAGAAATTACAAAAAAGACACCTGAAAAATCTTTACTTACAACAAAAAAGAAAAAATCAGGAAGAAATTCTTATGGTAGAATTACAGTAAGACATCATGGTGGAGGAAACAGACAAAAATATAGAATAATTGATTTTAAAAGAAATAAAGATAATGTATATGCAACAGTAATAGGAATTGAATATGATCCAAATAGAAGTGCAAATATAGCTTTAATTGAATACGAAGATGGAGAAAAAGCTTATATATTAGCACCACAAGGATTAAAAGATGGAGATAAAGTAATATCTGGAGATTCAGCAGATATTAAACCAGGAAATTGTATGAAAATTGAAAATATACCAGTAGGTACTATGATTCATAATATAGAATTAAATCCTGGTCAAGGTGGTAAATTAGTAAGAGCAGCTGGTCAAGAAGCTCAATTAATGGCTAAAGAAGGTAAGTATGCTCACGTAAGATTACCATCAGGAGAAATGAGATTAGTTATGTCTGTATGTAGAGCTACAATAGGAACAATAGGAAATTCAGATCATGAAAATGTTAATCTTGGTAAAGCAGGAAGAACAAGACATAAAGGTATAAGACCAACAGTTAGAGGTTCTGCAATGAACCCAGTAGATCACCCACATGGTGGTGGTGAAGGAAAAGCACCAGTAGGACACGCAGGTCCATTAACACCATGGGGCAAACCAGCATTAGGATATAAGACAAGAAAGAAAAATCATAGAACAGATAAATTTATAGTTAAGAGAAGAAAATAATAATCAAGTCTAAAATTGACTTTGAGAGGAGGAAAGAAAATAATGTCTAGATCAAGCAAAAAAGCTCCATTTGTTGCTCCTGAATTAATGAAAAGAATAGAAGCAATGAATGAAAGTGGAAAAAAGGACGTATTAAAAACATGGTCAAGAGCTTCTACTATTTATCCACAAATGGTTGGACACACAATAGCTGTTCATGATGGTAGAAAACATGTACCAATTTATATAACAGAAGAAATGATAGGACATAAATTAGGTGAATTTGCACCAACTAGAACTTTTAAAGGACATTCTGGAGATAAAACAACAACAAATAAATAAAAAGGAGGATTTTAACGTGGAAGGAAAGCAAGAAGTTCGTGAAGAAATTATTCCAAAAGCAGAAGCAACTCTAAAATTTGCTAGAATATCAAGTAGAAAAGTAAAAATTGTAGCAGATCTAATTAGAGGAAAAGATGTTGATGAAGCTTTAGCAATAGTAAAATTTGCACCAAAAGCTTCAGCAGAAATTTTGGAAAAATTATTAAAATCTGCAATTGCGAATGCAGAAAACAACCATAACATGAAACATGAAAAACTATATGTTGACCAAATATATGCAAATCAAGGTCCAACATTAAAGAGAATTAGACCAGCTGCAAAAGGTTCAGCTGTTAGAATTAGAAAAAGAACAAGTCATATAACAATAGTATTAAAAGAGAGAGAATAGGAAAGGAGGAGTTTACAAAATGGGACAAAAAATGAATCCAAATGGATTAAGAGTAGGTGTAATTAACGACTGGAGCTCTAAATGGTATGCAGATTCTAAGCATTTTGGAGATTATCTAGTAGAAGATCATAAAATTCGTGTATATGTTAAGAAAAAATTATATGCTGCTGGAATTTCTAAAATAGAAATTGAAAGAACACCTAAATTTGTTAAAATTAATGTTCACGCAGCAAAGCCAGGTTTAGTAATAGGAAAAGGTGGTAATTTAGCAGAAACTTTAAAAGCTGAACTTGAAAAAATGATAAATAAATCTGTAAATTTAAATATTATTGAGGTTAAAAATAGAAATTTAAATGCACAATTAGTTGCTGAAAATATAGCAGGACAATTGGAAAGAAGAATTTCTTTTAGAAGAGCAATGAAACAATGTATGCAAGATACTATGAAATCAGGTGCATTAGGAATAAAAACTTCTGTATCTGGAAGATTAGGTGGTGCAGACATGGCAAGAACTGAATTTTATAAAGAGGGAACAATACCACTACAAACTTTAAGAGCAGATATAGATTACGGATTTGCAGAAGCAGATACAACTTATGGAAAAATAGGTGTTAAAGTTTGGATATATAAAGGAGAAGTTCTTCCAGCTAAAAAGAAAGTAGTGGAAGGAGGAGACAAATAATGCCATTAATGCCAAAAAGAACAAAATATAGAAAACAACAAAAAGGTAGAATTAGAGGAAAAGCAACAAGAGGAAATAGAGTAACAGATGGACAATATGGATTACAAGCTTTAGAATTAGGAATGATAACATCTAATCAAATAGAAGCAGCCCGTGTTGCTATGACTCGTTATATAAAAAGAGGTGGAAAGGTTTGGATAAAAATCTTCCCTGATAAACCAATAACAAAGAAACCAGCTGAAACTCGTATGGGTAAAGGTAAAGGTGCCGTAGAATACTGGGTAGCAGCTGTAAAACCAGGTAGAATAATGTTTGAACTTGCAGATGTAAGTGAAGAAACAGCAAGAGAAGCTTTAAGATTAGCTGCAAATAAACTATCTGTTAAGTGTAAATTTGTTAAAAAGGAAACTGAAATAGGTGGTGATAGTGATGAAGATAAATAAAATAAGAGAAATGTCTTCACCAGAACTAGAGAAAGAATTAGGAGAATTAAAATCAGAATTGTTTAAATTAAGATTTAGTTTAGCAACACATGGTTTAGATAATCCTATGAAAATCAAAGAAGTTAAGAAAGACATTGCTAAAATAAAAACAATATTAAGAGAAAGAGAATTAAAAAAAGCAGAATAATTAAGAAAGGAGATTAATCATAATGGAAGAAAGAAATCTTCGTAAAGTCATGATTGGTACAGTAGTTTCTGATAAAATGGACAAAACAGTTGTAGTAGCAGTAGAAACTAGCGAAATGAATAAAATGTATGGCAAAATTCAAAAGAAAACATACAAACTAAAAGCTCATGATGAGAAAAATGAATGCCATACTGGAGACAAAGTAAAAGTAATGGAAACAAGACCTCTATCTAAAGATAAAAGATGGAGAGTAGTTGAAGTTTTAGAAAAGGCAATAGTAAAATAAGAAAATCACGATTTTTTAAAAAATGGTGAAGGGAGGAATTTAAAGTGGTACAACAACAAACAATATTAAAAGTAGCTGATAACACAGGTGCTAAAGAGATTATGTGCATTAGATGTTTAGGCGGATCATATAGAAAGTACGCAAGAATAGGAGATGTAATAATCGCTTCTGTTAAAACAGCTACACCAGGTGGCGTTGTAAAAAAAGGTGATGTTGTAAAAGCTGTTGTAGTTAGAACAAAAAAACCTATAAGAAGAGCTGATGGTTCTTACTTAAGATTTGATGAAAATGCAGCTGTTATAATAAGAGATGATAAAACACCAAGAGGAACTCGTATATTTGGACCTGTAGCAAGAGAATTAAGAGAAAGAGATTATATGAAAATTCTTTCACTTGCTCCAGAAGTTTTATAGAATGGTTAAATCTTAAAAGAATACAAAATAAAGAGGTGAAATTTGTAAATGAAAATAAAAAAAGGTGATACAGTTAAAGTTTTGTCTGGAAATGATAAAGGTAAAACTGGAGAAGTTTTAGAAGTAATTCCTAAGACAGAAAAAGTAATTGTAAAAGGTGTTAATGTTAGAAAAAAACATGTTAAACCAAGAAAACAAGGTGAAGAGGGCGGAATTATACCTGTAGAATGTGCAATACATAGCAGTAAAGTAAATGTAGTTTGCCCTAAATGCAACAAAGCAACAAGAGTTGGTTATTTAATAGAAAACGATACTAAAGTACGTGTTTGCAAAAAATGTGGTGCAAAATTAAAATAAAGATGAGTAGGAAGGAGGTCTATGAAGACTAATGGAAGTATTAAGAGAGCAATATGAAAAAGAAGTAATACCAGCATTAATGAAAAAATTCAATTATAAATCAGTTATGGAAGTTCCAAGACTAGAAAAAATAGTTATAAATATAGGTTTAGGTGATACTAAGGAAAATCCTAAATCACTAGAAAATGCTGTGAATGATTTATCTATAATAACTGGTCAAAGACCAATTATTACTAAAGCTAAAAAAGCTATAGCAGCATTCAAAATAAGAGAAGGAATAAACATGGGATGCAAAGTTACATTAAGAAAAGGTAAAATGTATGATTTCGCATACAAACTATTTAATGTAGCTTTACCAAGAGTTAGAGATTTTAGAGGTGTTTCAGCAAATTCTTTTGATGGAAGAGGAAACTATTCAATGGGTGTAAAAGAACAGTTGATATTCCCTGAAATAGAATATGATAAAATCGATAAAATAAGAGGTATGGATATCATATTTGTAACAACTGCAAAGACAGACGAAGAAGCAAAAGAATTATTATCAGCTTTAGGAATGCCATTTAAAAATTAAAACTTTAGGTTAGAAAATATGCCAAAAGAAAGGAGAAATTATGGCTAAGAAATCTTTAAAAGTAAAACAACAAAGAGCGCAAAAATATAAAACAAGAGAATATAATAGATGCAAAATATGTGGAAGACCACATGCGTATATTAGAAAATTTGGAATTTGCCGTGTTTGCTTTAGAGAATTAGCTCATAAAGGAGAAATCCCAGGAGTTAAGAAAGCAAGCTGGTAGAAAAAAGGAGGGAAATTAAATTGAATATAACAGATCCAATAGCAGATATGTTAACAAGAATAAGAAATGCAAATAGTTCAAAACATAAAACTGTAGATATTCCATCTTCAAAAATGAAATTATCAATAGCTAATATATTATTTAAAGAGGGATATATTGCAGCTTTTGAAGAAATAGAAGACAATAGCCAAGGAATTATAAGAATTACATTAAAATATGATGAAAAAGGTGCTAGAGTAATTGATGGTTTAAGAAGAATAAGCAAACCAGGATTAAGAGTATATGCATCTAAAGACGAATTACCACAAGTTCTAAATGGATTAGGAATAGCTCTTATTTCTACTTCTAAAGGTATAAAAACTGATAGAGAAGCTAGAAAAGAAGGACTTGGTGGAGAAGTATTAGCTTACGTTTGGTAATTATAAATTAACTAAAAAGGAGGGAAAAAAATGTCAAGAATAGGCAATAAAGCAATTACAGTTCCAGAAGGTGTTGAAGTTAAAATAGATGGACATCATATAACAGTAAAAGGACCAAAAGGAACATTAGAAAGAGATCTAAATAAAAACATGGAAATTTCTTTAGAAAATAATGTTATTACTGTAAAAAGACCAAATGATGATCCAGCAAACAGAAGCCTACATGGATTAACAAGAACATTAATAAACAACATGATTATAGGTGTTGTTAATGAATATAAAAGAGAATTAGAAATAAATGGTGTTGGATACAGAGCACAGAAAAAAGGAAATAAACTAGTAATGAATTTAGGTTATTCTCATACAGTAGAAATGGATCCTCCAGCAGGAATTACTTTTGATTTGCCAGATGCTAACCATATTACAGTTAGAGGAATAGACAAAGAATTAGTTGGTCAAACAGCTGCAGTTATTAGAACAAAAAGACCACCAGAAGTATATAGAGGCAAGGGTATTAAGTATGCTGAAGAACATATTAGACGTAAAGAAGGAAAAACAGGTAAATAGAATTTGTAGATAGAAAGGAGTAAGACATGATTACTAAGATAAACAGAAAAGAGCAAAGAGAAAGAAGACATTTAAGAGTTCGTAGAAAAATATCTGGTACAGCAGAACGTCCAAGATTATGTGTATATAGAAGTAATAGCAACTTATATGTACAAATAATAGATGATGTTGCTGGAAATACTTTAGTTCAAGCTTCTACATTAGATAAAGAAGTAAAAACAAAGCATGCAAATAAAGAAGCTGCTAAAGAAGTTGGAAAATTAGTAGCTAAGAGAGCAATTGAAAAAAATATTAAATCTGTAGTTTTCGACAGAGGCGGATATATATATCATGGAGTTGTTAAAGAATTAGCTGAATCAGCAAGAGAAGGCGGATTAGAGTTTTAGAAAAACTAAAAAGGAGGGAAAAATAAAGTGCAAGCAGAAAAAACATCAGAATTAAAAGAAAAAGTTGTAGCAATTAACAGAGTTGCTAAAGTTGTAAAAGGTGGTAGAACTTTTAGATTTAGTGCTGTTGTGGTTGTTGGTGATGAAAATGGACACATTGGTGTAGGTAATGGTAAAGCAGCAGAAGTGCCAGATGCTATAAAGAAGGCAATTCAAGAAGCTAAAAAGAATTTAATAGAAGTTCCTGTAGTAGGAACTACAATACCTCACGAATATGTTGGAAAATTTGGAAGTGCTAATGTAATATTAAAACCAGCTGAAGAAGGTACTGGAGTTATCGCTGGTGGTAGTGTTAGACCTGTTTTAGAGTTAGCAGGATATAAAGACATTAGAACAAAAGTTATTGGAACAAATAACCCAAGAAACGTTGTATATGCTACAATTGAAGGTTTAAAGAAAATGAAAACAGCAGAGCAAATAGCTAAAAAAAGAGGTAAAACTGTAGCAGAAATATTAGGATAGGAGGTGTAATTGCAAAATGAATTTAGACGAATTAAAACCAGCACAAAAAGCACAAGTAAGAAGAAGAGTGGGTCGTGGAGTAGGTTCAGGTCTTGGAAAAACTTCTGGAAAAGGTCACAAAGGTCAAAAAGCTAGATCAGGTGGCGGAGTAAGAAGAGGTTTTGAAGGAGGTCAAACTCCATTATATAGAAGATTACCAAAAAGAGGATTTACAAATATACATGCAAATAATTACACAGAGGTAACTTTAACAATGTTAAATAAATCTAGCAAAGAAGAAGTTACAGCTGAAACTTTATTAGAAGATGGTATAATCAGTAAAATAAATGATGGTATAGTTATACTTGCTACTGGTAATTTAGAAAAAAAATTAACAGTAAAAGCAAAAAGATTTACTAAAGCAGCAAAAGAAAAAATTGAAGCTTTAGGAGGAAAGGCTGAGGTGATTTAATGTTTAAAACATTAAAAAATGCATTAAAAACACCAGACGTTAGAAAAAAGATATTATATACTTTATTATTAATAGTTATATTTAGATTAGGCTGTTTTATTACTATTCCTGGAGTAGATACATTTGCATTAAATGAAACAATGAATTCTGCAACTAATGGAATGGCTGGACTTATAGATATGATATCTGGAGGTGCATTCTCTAGATTATCAATTTTTGCAATGTCAATAAGTCCTTACATAACAGCATCAATAGTAATACAATTACTAGCCTTAGTTATACCTGCTTTAGAAAGATTAACTAAAGAAGGTGGAGAAGAAGGCAGAGCTAAACTTAATAGATATACTAAGTTATTAACAGTACTTTTAGCATTGATAGAGGGTATTGGAATCTATCTATCTTACAGAAGTACAGGTATATTTATAGGTGATGGATTTGTAACAGGATTTACTGTTGTAATTTCATTAATGGCAGGTACTGCACTTTTAATGTGGCTTGGAGAGCAAATAACAACAAAAGGAATAGGAAATGGTATTTCTATGATTATATTTGTTGGTATTATCTCTGGTTTACCAGGTGCAGTAACAATGATATGGGATTTAATAATGGGAACAGGAGCATTTAGCACAACTGGATTATTAACATCATTAGGAATTATAATTGGAGCAATACTTTTAATAGCAGGAGTTGTATTTGTACAACAAGCAGAAAGAAGAATTCCTGTACAATATGCTAAAAAAGTGGTTGGAAGAAAAATGGTAGGAGCACAAAATACACATATACCATTAAAACTTGCAATGGCAGGCGTTATGCCAATAATTTTTGCTTCATCATTTATGACTTTCCCTGCAATGATAATTCAAATGTTTATACCAGATATAGCAACTCAAACAGGATTTTGGGCAACTATATATAATTTTTCTATAGCTACATCATCATCAAATGTGGCTGTAGGATATACAATCGCTAATGCTATTGTTTACTTACTATTAATATTAGGATTTACATTTTTCTATACTTATGCAACATTTAATCCAGCAGAAGTATCTAATAACATTAAGAGAAATGGTGGATTTATTCCAGGTATTAGAGCTGGAAAACCAACAACAGAGTATTTATCAAGTGTTATGTCTAAATTACTTTGGTTTGGAGGTTTATTCTTAGCAATCATAGCTATATTACCTATGCTTGTTAGATTTATTCCAAATGTAAATTTAGCTTTTGGTGGTACTTCAATATTAATCGTAGTTGGTGTTGCAATAGAAACAATGCAACAATTAGAATCACAATTAGTAATGAGACACTACAAAGGATTCTTAGAATAAAAATTTTAGGACGGTTATTTAATGTATACACCGTCCCAAATTTTCGTTAAATGGGAGGAAATAATGTACATAGTAATGATAGGAGCACCAGGTAGTGGTAAAGGTACAGCAGCTAAAATTTTAGCTAAAGAATTAAATTTACCTCATATTTCTACAGGTGACATTTTTAGGGAACAAATAAAAGAAAATACTAACTTAGGAATTGAAGCAAGCAAATATATATCAAAGGGAATTTTAGTGCCAGATGATATTACAATAGAAATATTTAAGAATAGATTAGCAAAAGATGATGTGAAAAATGGAGGAATATTCGATGGATTTCCTAGAACAATGGCACAAGTTAAAGCATTGGATGAAATGCTAGTAAAAGTAAATAAAAAAGTTGATTTAGTTATTGAGCTAAAAATTCCAGATGATGTTATTGTACAAAGAATATTAAATAGAGAAGTTTGTTCTAATAAAGAATGTGGAGCAATATATAATTCTAAATTTAAACCTTCTAAAGTACCAGGAATATGTGATATATGTGGTTCTAAGTTGGTAGCAAGAGTAGATGATACAGAAGAATCTATAAAGAAAAGAATAAAAATATATTATGAAAATTTAGGTGGAATGATAGAATATTATAGAGAAAAAAATATTTTATATTCTATAGTTCCAGAAGATCCTACATCAGATAAGGCATCAGAACAAGCAGTAAATAGTGTATTACAAAAAATAAATAATAGATAGAAGGAAGTAATAAAATTGGTAACTATTAAATCAAAAAAAGAAATTGAAAAAATGAGAGAAGCTTGTAAGTTAACTGGTTTAGTGTATAAAAAATTAGAGGAAGTTATTAAACCAGGAATGACAACTATGGAGCTTAATAATATAGCAGAAAAATTTATTTACGACAATGGAGGAATACCAGCACAAAAGGGATATCCAAGTGGAATAAAAGGAGTAAAAGATTTTCCTGCAACCCTTTGTATATCAATTAATGATGAAATAATACATGGAATCCCTTCTAAGAATACCATGATAAAAGATGGGGATTTAGTTAGCATAGATTTAGTGGTATATAAAAATGGATTTAATGGAGATGCTGCAAGAACATTTATCGTAGGAAATAATGTTGATAAAGAAGCAAAAAGATTAGTAGATATAACTAAACAAGCATTTTTTGAAGGAATAAAATATGCTGTAAAGGGAAATAGAGTTGGGGATATTTCTCATGCAATAGGAGAATTTGTTAAACAAAATGGATTTAGTGTCGTAAGAGAATTTCAAGGTCATGGCATTGGAAAAGAAATGCATGAAGATCCAGGAATACCTAACTATGGAAAAGCAGGAAAGGGAATTAGATTAGAACCAGGTATGACACTTGCAATAGAACCAATGGTTATTATGGGCAAACCAGATATTTTAGTATTAGATGATGGTTGGACTATAGTAACAGAAGACGGATCTTTATCTGCACACTATGAAAATACAATTTTAGTTACAGAAAAAGAGCCAGAAATATTGACATTAGTATAATTTTGTTATATACTATATAGGATATTATTCATTAATAGGAGTAAAATTTATCCTATTAATGAAAAAAATACCTTAACATAATATAAGGGTATATATTTTATGGAGGCAAGTATGTCAAAAGAAGATGTTATTGAAGTTGAAGGAGTAGTTGTTGAAGCTCTTCCAAATACTAATTTTAAAGTTGAATTGGAAAATGGACATCAGATATTGGCTCATATTTCTGGAAAATTAAGAATGAATTACATAAAAATTCTTCCAGGAGATAAAGTAAAAGTAGAATTGTCACCTTATGATTTATCAAAGGGACGTATTACATGGAGAGCAAAATAATTAACAAAGGTTATTAAAGTATTAGGAAAGAAGAATTGTATGAGGTGCGATGTGAGATGTATAAATTTCATTTAGCCTGTAATCTTATACATCTGACCTCACAAATCATAATTTACTAATACTAGAAAAAGAGGAAGGAATATTTTACAGGAGGTGTAGTAAATGAAGGTAAGACCATCAGTAAAACCAATATGCGAAAAATGCAAGGTTATAAAAAGAAAAGGTGTTATTAGAGTAATTTGTGAAAATCCTAAACACAAACAAAGACAAGGGTAATTTAATTTTAGATATTAACACAAATATAGATTGGCGGCTGTAAACTTATATAGTTTATATATCTTGTTTGTGTTTATATATATGTCTTTTTATATTATTGATTGGGTTTTCCAATGCATTTCACCTTTAATAGAAAAAGACAAAATAAAAACAAAAAATAAAATAGAAAAATAAACTTTGGAGGTGCTAATAAAATATGGCTCGTATAGCAGGGATTGATTTACCTAAGGAAAAAAGAGTTGAAATAGGCTTAACATACATTTATGGTATAGGATTACCAAGTGCACAAAAAATATTAAAAGATGCAAAGGTAAGTCCAGATGTAAGAGTAAAAGATTTAACAGATGATCAAGTACAAGCAATAAGAAAAGCTATGGAAGGTTATAAAGTTGAGGGTGACTTACGTAGAGAAGTTGCACTTAATATTAAAAGATTAACTGAAATAGGATGTTATAGAGGATTAAGACATAGAAAAGGTCTTCCAGTTAGAGGACAAAGAACAAAAACTAATGCTCGTACAAGAAAAGGTCCTAGAAAATTAGTAAGTAAGAGTAAAAAATAGGAGGGAAAAATAAAAAATGGCTACTAAAAATGTAACAAAGAAAACAGTGACAAGAAGAAGAGATAGAAAAAACATAGAAAGAGGTATGGCACATATCCATTCTAGTTTTAACAATACTATAGTTACAATTACAGATGTTCAAGGTAATAGTATAGCTTGGGCAAGTGCTGGTGAACTTGGATTCAAAGGTTCTAGAAAAAGTACACCATTTGCGGCAGGAGAAGCAGCTGAAACAGCAGCTAAAGCAGCAATGGAACACGGATTAAAAACAGTAGAAGTTTTTGTAAAAGGACCAGGTTCAGGTCGTGAAGCAGCAATTAGGTCATTACAAACAGCTGGATTGGAAATAAGCAGTATAAAAGATGTTACTCCAATACCACATAATGGTTGTAGACCACCAAAAAGAAGAAGAGTATAAAAAATAAATGGGTGTGAGAAGTATGAAATAAACACCCCAACAATAATATAGGGAAGGTGAAAAATAAAATGGCAAGATACAAAGATGAACAATGCCGTATTTGTCGTAGAGAAGGACAAAAATTGTTCTTAAAAGGTTCAAGATGTTATACAGATAAATGTAGTATTTCAAGAAGAAACTATGCGCCAGGTCAAAATGGTCAAAAGAAAAAGAAACTTTCTGAATATGGAACTCAATTAAGAGAAAAACAAAAAACAAAAGCTTTTTATGGTGTAAGTGAAAAGCAATTCAGAAAATATTTTGATATGGCATCAAGTGCAAAAGGAAAAACAGGTGAAGTTTTACTTCAAATATTAGAAAGCAGATTAGACAATGTTGTATATAGATTAGGATATGCAAGTTCAAGAGCTCAAGCAAGAATGTTAGTAACACATGGAGCTTTTGAAGTAAATGGTCAAAAAGTTGATATACCATCTTATTTAATAAAAGCAGGAGATATAATTTCTGTAAGAGAAATAAGAAAAGATAATGGAGCAATAAAACTTAATGTTGAAGAAAATTCAGCAAGACCAGTTCCAGAATGGCTTGAAAAAGATGTTAAAAATTTAAGTGGTAAAGTAGTAAGATTAGCATCAAGAGAAGATGTGGACATTCCAGTTGAAGAACATTTAATAGTAGAGCTTTACTCTAAATAATTTTTTGTAATTATATATAAGATTGTTAGTAATTTCTATATAATTATTAGGAGGTAGAAATGATAGAATTTGAAAAGCCAAATATTAAATGTGTAGACTTAGATGATAGTACTAATTATGCAAGGTTTGTATGTGAACCATTAGAAAGAGGTTATGGCATAACTATAGGAAATTCATTAAGAAGAATATTACTTTCTTCACTTCCTGGAAGTGCTATAACAAGTGTAAAAATAGATGGAGTACTTCATGAATTTTCAACTATTCAAAACGTAGTAGAAGATGTTCCAGAATTAATAATAAATCTTAAATCTGTAAGATTAAAATTAGATAAAAATGAGGAAAAAATCTTAAGAGTAGATTTTAAAGGACCTGGAGAAGTTAAGGCTGGAGATATAATTACAGATGGAACTGTAGAAGTATTAAATCCAGACTTACATATTGCAACTGTAGCAGAGGGTGGTCATTTAGTAATGGAAATGACAGCTGATATGGGAAGAGGTTACAATACAGCTGAAAAAAATAAAAAACCAGATCAACCTTTAGGAGTACTTCCTATAGATTCTATATTTACACCAGTAAAAAAAGTAAATTACTCTGTAGAAAATACTAGAGTTGGGCAAATGGTAGATTATGATAAATTAACAATAGATATTTGGACAGATGGAAGTTTAAAGCCTTATGAAGCTCTTAGTTATGTTGCAAAGGTTATGACAGAACATTTAACATTATTTATTGATTTATCAGAAACTACAAAAAATACTCAAATAATGATTGAAAAAGAAGAATCAAAGAAAGAAAGAGTATTAGAAATGTCTATAGAAGATTTAGAGCTTTCTGTAAGATCATTTAATTGTCTAAAAAGAGCAGGAATCTCTACAGTAGAAGATTTGGCAAATAAATCAATATCAGATATGATGAAAGTAAGAAATCTAGGTAAAAAATCATTAGAAGAAGTAACAAATAAGTTACATTCTTTAGGATTAGATTTTGCTAGAGATGAAGAATAAGGAGGGAAAATAAAGTGGCTACAAATAGAAAACTAGGTAGAAAAACAGATATTAGATTAGCAATGCTTAAGACTTTAACAACTGATTTAATATTACACGGAGAAATAAAAACTACTGAAGCTAGAGCAAAAGAAGTAAAGTCTATTGCAGATAGTTTAATAGCTCTAGCAGTAAAAGAAAAAGATAATTTTGAAAATGTTAAAGTAAAAGTTTCTAAAGCAAAATTAGATAGCAAAGGAAATAAAGTTACTGAATTAGCAAAAAGTAAAAATGGTAAAGAATACTTAAAAGTTGTTAAAGAAGTAGTTGAAGAAGAAAGACAAAAAGATATGCCATCTAGATTAAATGCTAGAAGAAAAATGATGAAAACTATTAACAAAGTTAAAGATAGCAATGGAAATAATATTGATTTAACAGCAAAATTATTTAACGAAATAGCTCCTAAGTATGAAGGTAGAGTTGGAGGATACACAAGAATCCTTAAAACTATGCCAAGAAGAGGAGACAATGCAGAAACAGTTATTTTACAATTAGTGTAATGTATTTTGTCTACTCGTAGATAAAATATAGGAGAGTGAAAAATGGAAATAGTAAAATATATAGTATTAATATTATATGCTATTGTTTGCGTTGCATTAATTATACTTGCAACTATGCAAACAAAAGAAAGTTCTGGTGCTTCTGGAACAATTACAGGTTCTTCAACAAATAATTTTTATGAACAAAATAAAGGAAGAACTAAGGAAGGAAAGCTAAAGAGATGGACAATAATATTTGGAATATTATTTGTAGTTTTAGCTGTAGTACTAGGAATATTATATGTTATGTAGATAAATGGCATCCTTTTTATAGGGTGCTATTTTTTAAAGGAGAGTATATGAATTTAGAAGAATATCAAGGTATATTTAGAGGAAATGAGAAAGGTTTTGGATTCGTAAAAATAGAAGGACAAGAAAACGAAATATATGTATCTAGAGCTAATACAAAAGATGCAATAGATGGAGACGAAGTAATTGTAAAAATATTAAAAAAAGAAGGTAAAGAAAAACACAGAGAAGGGAAGGTTACAAAAGTTACAAAACATAATTTAGATACAATAGTTGGAACTTTTAAAAAGAGCAAAAAATTTGGGTTTGTAATACCAGATAATAAAAAAATGAATACAGATATATATATTTCAAAAAAGAACATGAAAAAAGCAAAAAATAATCAAAAAGTAGTTGTAAAAATTATAAAGTTCCCTTCAGGAAACAAAAGCGCAGAAGGAAAAATAATAGAAATTATAGGGCATATTGATGAAGCTGGTGTAGATATATTATCTTTAGTTAAGGAATATAATTTACCTTATGAATTTCCAAAACTTGTTATAGAAGAAGCAAGATCAATAAACAAATTAATTGATAAAAAAGATATTCCTCATAGATTAGATTTAAGAGAAAAAGAAATTTTTACTATAGATGGAGAAGATGCAAAAGACTTAGATGATGCAGTATATGTAGAAAAAACAAAGCAAGGAACTTATATATTAGGTGTACACATTGCTGATGTAAGCTATTATGTAAAAGAAGGTTCAATGTTGGATAAAGAAGCAATAATTAGAGGAACAAGTATTTATATGATGGATAGAGTAATACCAATGCTTCCAAAAGAGTTATCTAATGGTATTTGTAGCTTAAATCAAGGAGAAGAAAGATTTGCAATTTCATGTATAATGGAAATAGATAATGAAGGAAAAGTGATTTCATCCGATATAAAAAAGAGTATAATAAAAGTTACAAAAAGAATGAGTTATACAGATATATACAAAATTCTAGAAGAAAAAGATGAAAAGATAATAAAAGAAAATAAAAAGTATGTTGAACATTTTAAAAGAATGGACGAGCTGGCTAGAATATTAAAGAAAAGAAGAGAAAAAGCCGGAAGTTTAAATTTAGACATACCAGAAAGTAAGATTATATTAGACCATAGTGGAGTTGCTATTGATGTAAAGAAATATGAGCTTACATTTGCAAATGAAATAATAGAACAATTTATGCTAACAGCAAATGAGACTATAGCAGAAAAATTTTATTGGCTAAATGCACCATTTATATATAGAGTTCATGAAAATCCAGATATGGAGAAAATAACAGAGCTAAATAAATTCTTATTTAACTTAGGCTATAAAATAAAAGTAAGTAAAGACAATGTTTATCCAAAATCTTTTGCAGAAGTACTAGAAAAATCAAAAGGAACTCCAGAAGAAAGAGTAGTATCAAATTTAATATTAAGAACATTAAAAGTAGCAAGATATGAAAGTGAAAATAAAGGTCACTTTGGAATAGCAAGTAAATATTATTGCCATTTTACATCTCCAATAAGAAGGTATCCAGATTTATTCATTCATAGAATAATATCTGAATATTTGAAAAAAGGATATAATTTAAAAGAAAAAGAAATAGAAGACTATAGAGAAAAGGCAAAGAAATATGCAGAAACATCATCAGAAAGAGAAAAGGTAGCACAAAAAGTAGAAAGAGAAGCAGAAGACATTAAAAAAGCAGAATATATGCAAGATAAAGTCGGAGAAATGTATGAAGGAATAATTTCTAGCATAACTTCTTTTGGAGTATA
Organism: uncultured Clostridia bacterium; assembly: GCA_944390395.1. GTDB lineage: Bacteria > Bacillota > Clostridia > TANB77 > CAG-508 > CAG-273. The sequence continues at coordinate 18,434 of CALXPY010000002.1, forward strand.
TGTTGAATTGGAAAATACTGTAGAAGGACTAATTAGATTTGACGATCTAGGAAACGAATACTTTATATATGACGAAAACAGAAAAACACTTATGGGAGAACGAAGTAAAAAACTTTATAAAATAGGAGATAAAATAAATATCAAAGTAAAATATGCAAGTAAAGAAACCAGAAGAATAGACTTTGAAAAAGTATAATATAAAAAATTACACTTTAAACATTCAGAAATATGTTTAAAGTGTAATTTTTTATATTTATTTAGAGTTTATATTATAAATAAAAGCAAGATGCAACAAAATTGTGTTAAAATATTATCTAATATATAGAAAGAAGGGGAGAAAAATGTCTAACCATGATAAAGAATCTATTAATGATCAAATAGAATTTTTTACTCAAATTTATGATAAATATATACCAGATTTATATAGAATAGCAAAATCAAGATTATTAATAGAAGATGATATATATGATGCTATTCAAGAAACAGGATATAAATTATATATTAATGCTAATAAAATAAAAGATAAGAATAAGATAAAAATATGGTTAATTAAAGTACTAATTAATGAATGTAATAAGATTTATAAAAACAAGAAAAAAGAACAAAAGTTACAAGAAAAAATAATAGTTAATCAAAATAAAGAAATGAAGTTAGATAGAGATGATAATTTAGATTTTGAGATTTTAATTAATAAATTAAAATTAGAAGATCGAACTATTTTAGCGTTATATTATGCAAGCAATTTAACAACAAAAGAAATAGCAAAAATTTTAAAGAAAAACGAAAATACAATTAGAAGTAAGATAAAGAGAGCAAAAGACTTTATTAGAGCAAATTTAAAAGAAAGTGAGGTGAAGGTAAATGGAAAATGATAAAATTGATAAAATGTTATCAGACTATTATAGTAATATAGAAGTTCCAATGAAATTTAATAATATAAAAGATAAAATTTCACAACCCAATAAAAACAATAGAAAAAGCAAATATATATGGCAATTAGCAACAATATGTGTTATTTTATTAACTATTAGTACTGTAGCATTTGGACAAAATATCTACTATTTTATTATAGGTTCTATGGTTGATATACATGAGGGCCTTGCAACAGCAGTAAAAAATAATTATTATGCAGAAGTAAATATGGCTTATATAAAATCTGGCGATACCAGTCTAAAAGTGGATTATGTATTAATGGATGATTTTAATTTATTTTTATGTTTTGATATTAGAACATTTATTAATTTAACAGATTGTCGTGTTTTGCTTAAAGATATGATTATAACTGATGAAAATAAAAATTTGATTTTTTGTGATGATAAAAATACTTATGAAAAATTTTGTAAAAAGAATGGATTAGAGATTGTTGGTATACCAAGAGCTACACATACAGATGATGGTTATGGAATAGAAACTTTAGAACAAGACGAAAATGGAATCAAAGTATTATATAAATTATATTCAGAAGGGTATCCACATTGTAAAGAACTAAATATAGAAATTAATACTATTATATTAAAAGGAAGAGAAGATGTAATTGAAAAAAATGGGGAATGGAAGATAAAGCTTAAATTACCAGAAGAATTTTATAGTAGAGAGAATATTTATTATAAAGTGAAAGATGGAAGCGACGAAAAGAATAATATAAAAATAGATGAAGTGATTGTATCTAATACGCAAACAGTAGTAAAATATACTGGAAAGAATGAAGATAATTTGAACGAAAATGATTGTAATATGAGGATAGAAAATGAGAACGGAGAAAATTTTGAATATTCAGCAATTAATGATGGATATGGAATAATATATTCTTCAGATGGAACATATAAAAATTCGGTTCCTTTTAGTTTAACTAAGTATAAAGCAACGGATAAGATATATTTATTTATTACTCAAAATGGCAAAGAATATAAAATTAATTTGGAGAGAGAATATGAAAAGAAATAAATTAGTAATTATAGAAACATTTTTGATAGTAGCAATTATCATATTGGCATGTTGTGAAATATATCTGGGGTGGAATTTATTAAAACCAGAAATATATGAATTAGAGATAAATGATAGTAATAGAGACTTTATATCAACTTATATTGAAGATATTGATGAAATAAAAAATATAAAATATCAAATTCCATTACATGATGATGTATATGAAATTACGTATTCAAATGGATTAAAAAAAGAAATAGTAAATAATGATTGGTCAGATTTAAAAGAATATATTAAAATAAATGGAGAAAATAAATCAGCCATATATTATCTATTATTTCCAGCTGTTATGATAGTAATTATTATATTAATAATTTTGAAAGTTATTATTGGTAATAAGCTTAATAAATCGCAAAAAATATACGCCCCACAATAACGTGGGGCGTAAAATTTTAATCTATATTAGAATACATTCCAGATTTTTTACTAACTATAAATTCAGCAGCTTTTATTGAGCCTTCTGCGAATATTTCTCTTGAATATGAGGTGTGTTTAATTTCTAATACTTCATTACCTTTAAAGAAAAACACACTATGTTCTCCTACAACATTTCCACCTCTTATACTAGAAAATCCAATTTCATTAGAATTCCTTTTTTCTTTTTTACTTTGTCTATCAAAATTATATGTGTACTTATTATTGTTTGCTTTGTTTATGGCATTAGCTAACATTAATGCAGTACCACTTGGACTATCTATTTTTTGATTATGATGTGTTTCAACTATTTCTATATCAGCATCATCTAACTTTTTAGATACTTCTGAAACTATATTTGCCATTAAATTAATTTCAAAAGACATATTAGAAGATTTAAATATTGGAATATATTTAGAATAGTCATTTATAATATTTTCCTCATCCTTTGTAAAACCAGTAGTAGCAATAACCATTGGTATATTATTTTCTTTTGCATAATCAAGAATAAATAATGTTGCTTTAGGAACAGAAAAATCAATTATTACATCAGGCTTTTCAAAAAGTTGATTTAAGTCAGAAAATACTTTATAAAATGTATTATGAGTTATTTTTCTATCATAACCACCTAATAGATGCATATTTTCTTTTTGTTTAACTAAGTTTGCAACTTCCTTTCCCATTTTTCCATTAATTCCATTAATAAAAATCTTTAACATAAAAACCTCCATATATGAACAATAGTGGATATTTTAAACAGTTTAGATAAAAAACAAAGATAGAAATAATCTATCTTTATAAATTCTTATTAGTGCTAAATGATTCTAAATACAATTAGACTTAAAAATACATAAGCATATTTATATGATTTCTTTTTATGTAAGTTATTTGTAAAGTATGTAAAAGATTCATTTAGAGCACTAAATTTATCTGCAAAAGTTATTATAAAACCTTCTTTTGTTTTTGGTAATTTTGGAGTAACTGGCCACATGTGATTTAGAATAACATCTTTTTCTGTTTCATTTAAATTAAAAAGTTTTAAAGAATTGTGTAGAGCAGTTCTTGGATGAGAAAAAGCATGTAGATCTTTAAATCGTTTGCACTTTTTTGAAGTATGTCTCCAATCATATAAAAATAAATCGTGAAGCATTGCACCTCTAGTAGCAGATTTATAGTCTAATTTTAATTTTTTACTTATAGTATAAGTATAGTATGCTACATTAAAACAATGCTCAAAACAAGTAGTATCACAATGATGTTTATAATCATTCATCTTTTGAACAGTTTTATTAGAAATAATATCATCAATTATGTTTAAAAATTCAGAATAATCTGTATCTTTAAAAAGCGTTTTATCAGTAGTTAATACATTCATATAAAAACCCTTTCATTTTCAAATGTGTATAATACCATTATATCATTTTGTGAACGGAATGTGAATTAATTAATAAAAAATTAATAATAATTTTGTCTAAAAAAGTCTTCCATTGCAGATTTTAGCTTTATTTTATTAGCTTCTGATAAAGGAGTTAAAGGAAGTCGTGGCTTACCAAAATCGAAATTGACTATATTTAGTGCTTCTTTTATAGGGATAGGATTAACTTCGCAAAATAGAGTATTTGTTAAGTTAAGACTTTCTAATTGTGCATTAGTAGCCGTTTTAGTATCACCATTTAAGTAACTTATAACCATGTTATGTACAAATTTAGGTGCAATATTAGAAAGAACAGATATAACACCTATTCCTCCAAGTGATAATATTGGAAGAACTTGATCGTCATTTCCAGAATATATATGTAAATTATCTTTACACAATGCGGCAGTTTTTGCAATTTGAGAAATATTACCATTAGCTTCTTTTGTAGCAACGATATTATCTATTTTAGAAAGTTCTAAATAAGTTTCAGGTTCTATATTTAATCCGGTTCTACTTGGAACATTGTATAAGATAATAGGCAGAGACACTTCGTTAGTAATAGCCTTATAATGTTCAATTAAACCGTTTTTGTGTTGCTTTGTTATAATAAGGAGTAACAATTAATAAGCCATCACAACCTACACTTTCTGCAAATTTAGATAAAGAAATAACCTCTTTTGTATTATTACCTCCAGTTCCAGCTATTACAGGAATTCTTTTATCCACCTTATTAACAGTGAACTCAATAACTTGTTTTTTTTCGTCTAAACTCATAGTAGAAGATTCTCCAGTAGTACCACAAACAATAATAGCATCAACACTTTCTGAAATTTGAAACTCAATTAATTTTTCTAGAGCCTCAAAATTAATACCAGTATCTGTAAAAGGAGTAGCAATAGCAGTACCGCAGCCTTTAAATAAAATTTTTTTCATATATAGCCTCCAATACTTTTTCTTAAATTATATGCAGTAAAGAAAAAATATGTATACATTAAATTAAAAAATTTATACTATATTTTTTAAAAAATGCATATTAAATTTGTTAAAAAATGCACATCAAAATCCTTAAAAAATGTATAATGAGTATTGAAAATGGATAAAATATATAGTAAAATATAATAAGGAGGAGATGAAATGCCTTTAAGAAAAGAAGAATATATAGATAGATTGGTAGATAAAAAAATAGATGAATATTTAACTATTTTTGGAGCAGTTAGTATAGAAGGACCAAAGTGGTGCGGAAAAACTTGGGCATCTTTAAACCATGCAAATAGTGTAGTATTTTTAGATGAAGAAGAAAGTAAAGAAAAAGCAAAATTAAGTTTAGATTTAATTCTAAATGAAGAAAAGCCAGAGCTAATTGACGAATGGAACTTAATTCCAGAAGTCTGGGATGCAGTTAGAAGAGAATGTGACGAAACAACTAAGAAAGGAAATTATATATTAACTTGTTCTACAAAATTAACAGATGAAGAACAAAAAGAAAAAATACACCATTCTGGAGCAGGAAGAATAGGAAAAATACAGATGCACACAATGAGTTTATATGAATCTGGAGATTCAACAGGAAAAGTGAGCATACAGGATATGTTAAATAATAATTTAAAAAATGAATTAAATAATAAAATTACTTTGGATGCATTGGCTAATTTAATAATTAGAGGGGGATGGCCTTCAAATATTAAAACTCCAGAAGATAAAATTGGAATAATACCTAAAAGTTATATTGAAGCAATATTAGAAAAAGATATTCATGATGATAAAAAAAGAGATAAAAATAAAATGCTTATGTTACTTAAAAGTTTAGCAAGGAATGAAGCTACAATTGCTAGTAAAAGAACTTTGCTAAATGATATAGAACAGTATGAAAACGAAGACGAACTTATTGAGAGTAGAAGTACAATTGACGATTATTTGAATGTATTAAATAGGTTGCATATAATTCAAGACCAAATTGCTTATAGCGAAAATTATAGATCACCAGCAAGAATGGGAAAATCTGTAAAAAGACATTTTACAGATCCATCACTTGCTTGCGCATGTTTAGATTTAACAAAAGATAAATTAATTAATGATTTAAGAACTTTTGGATTTATGTTTGAAGCTTTGGTTGAGAGAGATTTAAGAATATATATGGATTATTTAAACGGAAAACTATACCATTTTAGAGATAATGTCACTGGATTAGAAGCAGATTCAATAATTGAATTCAATGATGGGGAATATGCAATAATAGAAATAAAATTAGGATACAATGAAGTAGAAAATGCTAAAAAAAATCTGAAAAATATATATACTAATATGGTAAAAAAACCAAAATTTATGTGTATTATAGTAGGTTTTACAGATATTATTGCAAAAGATCCTGAAACGGGTATTTACATTGTACCAATTACAGCATTAAAACCATAAAATATATTAAAACTATTGAAAATTACATAAAAAAGTGATAATATATTATAGTATAACAAAAACGGTAATAAAGGACACGGTAATTATAATTTAATCTTTAGAGAGCCAAAAATACTGGTGAAATTTTGGTAGATAAAATATAGTTATTATCACCTTTAGAGTTGCTTATTTGAAATAAAATGTAAGGTAAGCCGTAATTCTTGCGTTAAAAGAATAAGAGTGGAAAGATAATTATATAAGATTATCTTTTAAGTTAGGTGGTACCGCGGAAATATATAAGAGCCATTTCGTCCTAAATATAAGGAGAATTGGCTCTTTTTGTTGAAAAGGAGAGATGTTAGAATGTCAGAAGAAAAAAAAGATTATGGTAAGACATTAAATTTACCAAAAACAGATTTTCCAATGAGAGGAAATTTGCCTGAAAATGAACCTAAGGTTCAACAAGAAGTTTTTGAAAATGATTTATATGAAAAAATGCTAAAAAAGAATGAGGGACATAAATCTTATGTATTACATGATGGACCTCCTTATGCAAATGGAGAGATTCATATAGGTCACGCATTAAATAAAGTATTAAAAGATACAATAGTAAGATTTAAAAATTTACAAGGATATTATACACCTTATGTACCTGGATATGATACACATGGACTTCCAACAGAGAAAAGAGCTATTCAAGTATTGGGAATAAATAGAAACGAAATAAGTGTAAGTAAATTTAGAGATACTTGTCGTGATTTCGCATTACAATTTGTTGATAAGCAAACAGAAGGCTTTAAAAGATTAGGGGTACTAGGGGATTGGAAAAATCCTTATATTACATTGAAACCAGAATTCGAAGCAAGACAAATAGGCGTATTTGGTGAAATGTATAAAAAAGGTTATATATATAAAGGTTTAAAACCTGTATATTGGTGTACTGATTGTGAAACAGCTTTAGCAGAAGCAGAAATAGAATATAAAGATAGCAAAACAACATCTATATATGTAAAATTTCCTTTAAAAGATGGTAAAGGAAAAATTGATGAAAAAGATACATTCTTTGTAATTTGGACAACAACACCATGGACACTTCCTGGAAACATGGGTATAACAGTAGGTGGAGACTATGAGTATAGTGTAGTTGATGTAGGAAGCGAAAAATACGTAATTGCTACTGAACTAGTTGATAAAGTAATGAGATTAGCAAAAATAGAAAATTATAAAACTGTTCAAACAATAGAAGGTAAAGAATTAGAAGGTATGCTTTGTAAACATCCATTTTTAGATAGAGATTCTAGAGTTGTATTAGGTAGCGAAGATACAATAGTTGTAGAATTAGATACTGGTACAGGAGCAGTTCATACAGCACCTGGTTATGGTAAAGAAGACTATTTATGTGGATTAAAAAATGGTTTAGATATAGTTGTAACTGTTGATGGCAAGGGACATCAAACAGAAGGTGCAGGACCATTTGCAGGTATGTATTATGAAAAATCAAATAAAGCAATAATAGAATGGCTAGAAGAAAAAGGATATCTATTACAAAAAGAAGAATTGGTTCACTCTTATCCACATTGTTGGAGATGCAAAAATCCAATTATATTTAGAGCTACAGATCAATGGTTTGCATCTGTTGATGGATTTAGAAATGAAACATTAGAAGCTATAAAAAAGGTAAACTGGGTTCCAGCATGGGGCGAAGAAAGAATTACAAGTATGGTAAAAGATAGAAATGACTGGTGTATTTCTAGACAACGTACTTGGGGTGTTCCAATACCAATTTTTTATTGCGAAGATTGTGGAAAAGAATATATTACAGACGAGAGCATAAAAAAGATACAAAAAATATTTAGAGAAAAAGGATCAAATGCATGGTTTGATTTAGAAGAAAAAGAACTATTACCAGAAAATGCAAAATGCAGTAATTGTGGCTGTACACACTTTAAGAAAGAAACAGATATTATGGATGTATGGTTTGACTCAGGATCATCTCATCAAGGAGTACTAGTAGAAAGAGGAATAGATTATCCAGCAGATTTATACTTAGAAGGACAGGATCAATACAGAGGATGGTTCCAATCTTCTTTATTAACAGCAATAGCAACTTCTGGAGTTGCACCTTATAAAAATATACTTACACATGGATGGGTTGTTGATGGTGAAGGTAAAAAAATGTCAAAGAGTCTTGGTAATGGTATAAGCCCACAAGATATAATAAAAGAATATGGAGCAGATATTTTAAGATTATGGGTTATATCTTCAGACTTTAAATCAGATGTAAGTATATCTAAAGATATATTAAAGCAAATAAGCGAAGTATATAGAAAAATAAGAAATACAGCAAGATATATTTTAGGAAATATAAATGATTTTGATCCAAATGAATTAGTTCCATACAATGATTTATTAGAAATAGATAAATGGGCATTAACAAGAGTAAATAAATTAGTAAAAGAAGTAACACAAAACTATGAAAACTTTGATTTCCATTTGGTATATCATGATATAAATCAATTCTGCGTTACAGACATGAGTAACTTTTATTTAGATATAATAAAAGATAGATTATATACATCTAAAAAAGATGCAATGGAAAGAAAAGCAGCACAAACTACAATGTATATAATTTTAGACACTTTGGTAAAATTATTAGCACCAATAATTTGTTACACAGTAGAAGAAATATGGAAATATATGCCACATACTAAAGACGAAGAAGTTGAAAGTGTAATGTTAACAAAATGGCCAGAGGTAAAAGCAGAATATGATAATGAAGAATTATCTAAGAAATGGGAAAAGATATTAGAATTAAAAGAACTAGTTTCTAAAAAATTAGAAGTTGCTAGAAACGAAAAAATAATAGGACATTCACTAAACGCAAAAGTAACTCTATTTGCTGAAGAAGATGATTATAAATTTATGAAAGAAAATCAAGAACTATTAATGAGTGTATTTATTATATCTGATTTACAAATAGAAAAGAATAATAGACAAGATGAAGAAAAAATAGGAGTAAAAGTAGAAATGGCAGAAGGCGAAAAATGCGAAAGATGCTGGATGTATTCAAAGACAGTAGGAGAAGACAAAGAAAACCCTACATTATGCCATAGATGTAGTGAAGCTATTAAATAAAATGTATGGAGGAAAAAGTGAGAATAGGTAGAATATTAAAAAATATTTTTGTACTATTGTTATTAATATTTGGCATAATTATATTTTGTTATATATATTCAAATTATAATTATGGAAATTATATTAAAAGTGTAAGTGAAAGAGAAAAGACCTCTTTTACAAGAGATAGTGATATCAAATATTCTTCTTATAGTAGCTATAAATTAGAAAACAAAGATTTTAATGATGCAATGTTCTTCCAAACTATACAAGTTACTCCCAATACTCCGTATAGAGTAACTTGTATGGTAAAAACAGAAGATGTACAAAATATAGAAGGAACTACAGGAGGAGCACATATAAGTATAGCAGATACTACAGAAAGATCTATTTGCTTAGATGGAGATAATGATTGGACAAAATTAGAATTTCTATTTAATTCTAAAAATAGAACTAGTGTAAATATTGCATTTAGATTGGGAGGATATAAAGAAAAAGTAACTGGTACTGCGTGGTTTTCTGATTTTAAAATAGAAATGGGAGTAGCAGATACTAGTAACGAATGGAACTTTGGATGCTTTATATTTGAAAATATAGATGTAAATGTAGATGTAAATGGAAAAGTGGAAAATGTAAATCTTTCAATGGACTCATCAGAGATACAAGAAATGAAGGAAAACATGGAAAGATTTGCAAACTCTTTTGAACAGATGTCAAAAGGAAAAATGAATGTAAAATATGATACAATTGTTATAGAAGAGCCAATTACTACAATATCTATAGATGAAGATAATGGATATTATGTGGATCCAAATGATGTATATGATCAGATTAATGATATAGTACAAAAAAATGAATATGATCATATATATGTAGCATTAAAAATGGGAGATAAAGAAAAAGGTAATGAAATATTAATACAAGATTGGATTGGATTAGGAGGTATGGAATATTGGGGAACTGGATTTTCTAATATTCGACTTCCAAGTGACAAAAATAATTATATATATGTATATGATCCAAGAATAAATTTATTTCCAGAAGAAGTTTTTATACATGAATTTTTACATACATTAGAAAGAAATTCAAAAGATTATGGATATGATGTAATAGCATTACATGATAATTCTGTTTATGGATACGAAGATCAGAGATTAACAGGATTAAGAAATTGGTATGAAGATTATATGAATTGTAATGTAGAAGGGGCAAATGGAGAAAAATTAGGAATACCAGCAGAAATGTTTACTCATAAGCCACCACACAATAGTAATTTTAATTATAGTTATGAATTGAATGAATTTAAAGAGCCAGAAAATATAATAGAGGAAATACGAAGTCTATTTAGTAGGGCAACAAGTATTTTTGCATTATAAGGTCGATTGGTTCTAAGTGAAGCATGGATAGGAGAATAATAAAAATGAAAGTTTCAGATTTTAATTATGATTTACCACAAGAGCTTATAGCTCAAGTGCCTATAAAAAATAGAGATGAATCAAGATTAATGGTATTAAATAGAGAAAAACAAACTATAGAGCATAAGATATTTAAAGATATTATAGATTATTTAGAGCCAGGAGATTGCTTAGTAAGGAATAATACAAAGGTTATTCCAGCAAGATTGTATGGAATAAAAGAAGAGACTAATGCAAATGTTGAATTTCTATTGTTAAATAGAATAGATGGAGATATTTGGGAAGTAATGGTAAGACCAGGGAAAAAGCTAAAAGCAGGTGCAAAAGTAACTTTTGGAGATGGGATTCTAAAAGCAGAGATATTAGAACAGTTAGATAATGGAAATAGAAAAGTAAAATTCGAATATTCAGGAATTTTTAACGAAATATTGGATCAAATTGGTTTAATGCCATTACCACCATATATTCATGAAAAATTAAAAGAAAAAGATAGATATCAAACTGTATATGCAAAATATGAAGGATCAGCAGCAGCACCAACAGCAGGCTTACATTTTACAGAAGAATTGTTAGAAAAGCTAAAAGAAAAAGGGGTAGAAATAGCTAATGTTACACTCCATGTTGGTATAGGAACATTTAGACCAGTAAAGGTAGAAAATGTAGAAGAGCACGATATGCATTCAGAACATTTTTATATAAAAGCTGAAGATGCAGAAAAAATAAATAAAGCCAAAAAAGAAGGACATAGAGTTATTGCTGTTGGAACAACATCATGTAGAGTTTTAGAATCAATAGCAGATGAAAATGGAATGGTACATGAAACAGAAGGAGATACACAAATATTTATTTATCCAGGATATAAATTTAAATGTTTGGATGCTTTAATTACTAATTTTCATTTACCAGAATCAACATTAATAATGCTAGTTTCAGCACTAGCAGGTAGAGATTATATTATGAAAGCTTATAACGAAGCGGTAAAAGAAAAGTATAGATTTTTTAGCTTTGGAGATGCTATGTTTATTAAATAAATGCTATTGAAAAAACAATAAAGATATGGCATAATAAAGTTAAAGTAGACCATTGAGAATGGTCCACTTTAATTAAATATAGAAACAATCTAATTTAAAGAAGGAAGAAAAATGAATTTTGAAGAAGTAATTAAATTATTAAAAGAAAGACTTGATTGTGAGGTAATTATTTTATTTGGAAGTTATGCAAGAGGAGAACAAAGACCAGATAGTGATGTTGATCTTGCTATAAAATCCCCAAAAGAAATTTCTAAAAAAGAAATTTTTGAATTGACTCAGGAATTAGAACAATTGTTAAAGAAAGATATAGATTTAATTGATTTAAATGCAATTTCTGATAGCTTTCGTTATGAAATATTAATGAATGGACAAGTGATATATTGTGAAGATAGTTATAAATTTGATTTATATAAATTAGATATGTTTCGCGAGTATTTAGAACTTAATGAAAGTAGAAAAGATATTATAAACAATATTAAAAAGGGAGGGACAATTTATGGAAAATGAAGCTGTTATTATAAATAAATTCGAAAGTATAGAAAGATGTATTCATAGAATTGAAGAAGAATATGAAAATAATCCTGAAAACTTAGAAGATTATAGAAGATTAGATAGTATTGTATTAAATTTGCAAAGAAGTTGTGAATTAGTAACAGATATTGCTATGTATATTGTTTCTTCCAGAAAATTAGGAATTCCACAAGAAAAAAGAGAAGCATTTGAATTATTAGAGAAAAATGGATTAATTTCTAAATCTATGGCAGAGAATATGAAAAAAATGATAGGTTTTAGAAATATTGCAGTTCATGATTATAAAAAAATAGATGAAACAATATTGAAAGATGTAATTGAAAATCATTTAAATGATTTATTAGATTTTGCACGCACTATTTTAAATTTAAAGAGAATTTAAAGAAGTAAAAAAATAAAATACAAAGTTTTATGGGTATAACCTTTAAAAAAACCTAAATATATTATGTAAGGAACGATGAATGAAAAATGGGTAAACACGCAATAGAATATGAATTATTACATATAGACAAAAATTCAGGAGCAAGAAGAGGAATAGTACATACACCACATGGTGATATACAAACACCAGTATTTATGCCAGTAGGAACACAAGCTACAGTTAAGTCAATGACTCCAGAAGAATTAAAAGAAATAGGAGCGCAAATTATTTTATCCAATACATACCACCTATATTTAAGACCTGGTCATAAACTTGTAAAAGAAGCGGGAGGACTCCATAATTTCATGAGATGGGATAGACCTATACTTACAGATTCAGGAGGATTTCAAGTATTTAGTTTAGGAGATTTAAGAAAAATTACAGAAGAAGGTGTTGAATTTAAATCTCATCTAGATGGTAGTAAACATTTCTTTTCACCAGAAAGTGTTATGGAAATAGAAGAAGCCTTAGGAGCAGATATTATAATGTCATTTGATGAATGTGTTGGATATCCAGCAACTAGAGAATATACAGAAAACTCTATGGAAAGAACTACTAGATGGGCAAAAAGATGTAAAGCAGCACATAAAAATACAGATAAACAAGGACTATTTGGAATAATACAAGGTGGCTTTTATAAAGATCTAAGGGAAAAATCAGCAAGAGATTTAATAGAATTAGACTTACCAGGGTATGCTATAGGGGGTATAAGTGTAGGAGAACCAAAAGAAGAATTTTTGGACATATTAAGATATACTGCACCATTAATGCCTAAAAATAAACCAAGATATTTAATGGGAGTAGGAACACCAGATTACTTAATAGAAGCTGCAATTGCAGGGATAGATATGTGTGATTGTGTTCTTCCAACTAGAATAGCAAGAAATGGAACTGCTATGACATGGAATGGAAAAGTAGTAGTAAGAAATGCTACTTATGAAAGAGACTTTTCTCCATTAGATCCAGAATGCGATTGTTATACATGTAGAAATTATACAAGAGCATATATAAGGCATTTAGTAAAAGCAAATGAAATATTAGGTGTACGTTTATTATCAATTCATAACCTATATTTCTTGACTAAATTAATGGAAAGAGTTAGAATAGAAATAGAGAATGATAATCTTGCAAACTTTAGAGATGAATTCTATAAAAAGTATGGTTATCTAGATTAATTCAAAGGAAAAAGGGAGGTTTTTGTATGAATCTAATTGGAGATGAAATGCAAACAGAAAAACAAAGAAAAACGAAAAGAACTATGATGATTATAATAATAGCATTAGTAATATTACTTGTTATTGCAATAATATTAGTAGTAGCAATTTATAATTACCAAACTAAGGTGTTAAAATTAAGGGTAGATAACCAAAATCAAAATATATCCAATGGATTATTTATTTTTGAAGGTGAAGATGTTTATGTGCCAATAAGAGATTTCGCAAGCTATGTAGGGTATTCATCTTATAATGGTGATTATAAACAATATGTAGAAGACACAACAAAATGTTATGTACAATCTACAAATGAAGTTGCATCTTTTTCATTAAATTCAAATAAAATTTATAAAACAATTTTAGATGGACAAAATGATTATGAATATTTTACAATTGATAAACCTGTAAAAATGATAAATGGAAAATTATGTACAACTTTAGAAGGACTAAGAGTAGCATTTAACTTGTCAATATCTTATGATAGAGATAGAAATACTATTCAAGTATCTACATTACCATATTTAGTTCAATATTATACTACAAGATTCCAAGATCCATCAATTTCTGATTCTAATGCAGCATTTAGTAATAAAAAAGCTTTATTATATGGAATGGTAGTATTAAGAAATGAAAGTAATAAATATGGAGTTTATACATTAGATGGAAACGAAATTATAGGTGCAAAATATGATAATATAAAATTTATAGAAAGTTCAATGGAATTTATTGTAACAACAGAAGAACGTAAAATGGGTATATTATCTTATGATTCAACTACAAAAATTCAACCACAATATGATGAAATAAAACAATTGGACAAAGATTCAAATTTATACTTAGTAAAAAATGATGGAAAACAAGGAATTGTAAATAATAGAGGAGAAATTGTATTATACTTAGAATATGATCAAATAGGAGTAGATGCAAATAGATTTGCAGGTAATGATATAAAGAATCAATATCTATTATACAATAACTGTATACCAGTAAAAAAAGATCAAAAATGGGGAATATATGATATTCATGGAAGAGTACTTGTAAAAATACAATATGATGATTTAGGATGTAGCAGATCTTCTGGAAGTAATGGATCTACTAATAGTATATTACTAATACCAGAATATGAAGGAATTGTATTAAAACAAAATGAAATGTATGGTATAGTAAGTTCTAATGGAAAAGAAATATTACCAGCAGTATTGGAATCTGTATATTCTGTTACTTCAGCAGGACAACAAGTATACTATATGATATATAATAATCAAGTAATTAATTTGTTAGATTATTTAGATAAATATGTAAAGAAAGAAGAACTATTTAGTGATGAATCTACTACAGATACATCAAACAACAATAATACAATAGAAGAACCTCAAACAAATGAGCAAACACAAAATCAAGTAAGCAATGAAGTTGTAGAAAATCAAATTACAAACGAAATAGTAAATGAAACAAACAATCAGATAGCAAATCAAAACGGAAACACAAGTAGTAATACTACAAATAATACTACTGCAGGTAATTCAAATACAATAGCACAAAATGCTACAAATTAAGCAAAGAAACCTAGTGAATAAATAACACTAGGTTTTTGCTATATAACAAGGTTAAATTTCATTGTACGGTGCGTATTAACGAAGCAAAATACAATAGAAATCATAAACAATATTGCGAAAATGTGATAAAAATCATAAATAAACTTGCAAAAACGTGATAAAAATCACAAAAATAATTGCAAAAGTGTGAATTTTACGGTATAATTAATATAAAAATATCATATAATAGTTATAGGAGATGATATAAGTGAAAAGGTTTATATTAGATGAATTATTAAAATGGAAAGAAAGTAAATATAGAAAACCATTAATTTTAAAAGGTGCAAGGCAAATTGGAAAAACATATATTTTGCAACAATTTGGAAAAGAAAATTATGAAGGAGTAGCATACTTTAATTTTGATCATGATGAAGATTTATACAATTTATTTACTAATACTAAAGATCCAAAAAGACTTCTAGAGCAATTAGCATTTATATACGGAAAAGCTATAATTCCAGGGAAAACATTAATCATTTTTGATGAGATTCAAGAATGTCCTAATGCGTTAAATAGTTTAAAATATTTTCAAGAAGAAGCAAATGAATATCATATAGTATGTGCAGGAAGTTTGTTAGGAATACGATTATCACATACATCATTCCCTGTTGGAAAAGTCGATTTTTTAAATATGTATCCAATGACATTTAGAGAATTTTTACTTGCAGATAATTGTGAAAATTTAGTAGGCTATATGGAAAGTATAAGAAGTATAGAAAAAATTCCAGATATATTTTTTAATCAATTACAAGAAAAATTAAAAGCGTATTTTATAATTGGAGGAATGCCTGAAGCAGTTAAAATTTGGGTAAATGAAAAAAATATAGAATTAGTAAATAATGTACAAGCAAATATTTTAAAAGCTTATGAAAGTGATTTTTCAAAGCATACTACTAATAATGAAGCAAATAAAATCTCTTTAATATGGAATAACATACCATCACAACTGGCAAAAGAAAATAAAAAATTTCTTTATCAAACAGTTAAAGAAGGAGCGAGAGCTAGAGAATATGAAGGTGCATTAAACTGGTTAAATGATGCAAATTTAATTTATAAAGTTCATAATATTACAAAACCAGATTTTCCTTTAAAAGCTTATAATGATTTAAGTGCATTTAAAATTTATATAAATGATGTTGGCTTACTAAGAAGAATGGCTAATTTAGATAGTAGAATTGTAGTGGAGAAAAATAAATTATTCGAAGAGTTTAAAGGAGCGCTTACAGAGAATTATGTGTTAAACATGCTTACCGCTATTATGGATAATGTACCTAATTATTATACATTTGATAGGCACGAAATAGATTTTATTATACAATATAGAAATGAGATAATACCTATTGAGGTGAAATCAAATTCAGCAATAAATAATGTAAGTCTTACTAGATTTGTTGAAAAAAATGATAAAAAACTAGCAATAAGATTTTCTATGAATAACTTAGCCAAAAGTGGCAAAATTTTAAATATTCCATTATTTCTAATAGAATATATGAATAAATTTATAGAAGTTTAGTAGTTTTAGTAATAATAAAACTTAAAAAGCTCCTTCTACAGTTCTAAAACATTATTAAGTGAATAGATATTAATAAGTTAAAACATTAAGGGAGCTGATTAAAAGTGGAGAATATTTTAAACAAAATAAGAAAAAACAATGATACTTCAAAAGAAGAAAAAAATATAATTCGATTAATAAAAGGGAGTATATCTAGTATAATAATATCTGTAATATTTTTATTTGTATATGCAATAGTATTAACATATACAACGGTTCCAGAAAGTACAATGCCATTAGTTATAACTGTTATTATAGGAGTAAGCATATTAATAGGAAGTTCAATAAGTAGCATGAAAATAAAGAAAAATGGATTTATAAACGGAGGAGTTGTTGGATTAATATATATGTTGTTTTTATATATATCATCAAGTATGGCATTATCAGGATTTAGTATAAATTTAAATACATTAATTTTAATAATATCAGGAATAGTGGTAGGAATGATAGGAGGAATAATAGGGGTAAATATAAAGTAAAAAAGCTCCGATTTAGGAGCTTTTAAATTTATAAATCTTCATCAGTTACAGTATCAAAACTAAATATATAGTCAGTAACTAAATTTGTTACTGTTCCATCATGATTTGCTATACCAGCAATTTCTCTAACAGGTAGTTTTCTTTCTTTCTCTACCCATATTTTTTGTCCATTAAGTTTATTTTCTATTAAATAGCAGTCTTTACCATTGCATTTTTCAGTAGAAATATCAACTACAAATGAATTTGCAAGATTGTCCCAAAAATCAAGTCCAACTATAATAGAAACTTTAGGTGTAAGATTAGGTTCTTCTACACTATCATCAGTTATAGATTTACCATTAACTAAAAGTTTAGAATCATTATTAGTAAAGTCATTATAAAATACCATTTCACTATCACTAGTATTTGTAACTTTTATCATTTGTCTACCATCTTTATAATATTTTTCTAGTGATGAAATTCCAGAACCATAGTACACTATAGACTTTGCATAATAATTATTAGAATCAGTACCATCTTTACAACTTTGTAATATTGCTGCTTTTCTTACGATATCAAGTAAGAATATAAGTAAAAAAATTATTAATAAAACAACTACTATTTTTATAACTTTTTTCATTAGATCATCTCCTTTTAAATTTATCTTTATTATAATATAAAGAATTTTTTTTGGCAATTAAATTTTATAAATTAATAAAAATATATTTTGTTTAAATTTAATTTAAGGTTGCTTGAAATTATTTGATTTATCTGATAGAATATACAAAACAGAAATTTGTATTAAAGGAGAGTTTATGTTAGATTTAAAACAAAGTGTACAATATATAAAAGGTGTTGGACCTAATAGAGCAGCTTTATTAAATAAGCTTGGAATTTTTACTTTGGAAGATTTAATAACATATTTTCCTAGAACTTATGAAGATAGAGATAAACCAAAGAAAATAATAGATGTAGTAGACGGAGAAGATAATTTAATAGAAGCTGTAGCAATTTCCAATGTTACTGAAAGTAGAATTAGGAAAAATATGACTATATATAAACTTACTGTTGGAGATGAAACAGGAAGATGTGTAATTACATGGTTTAATCAAAGTTATGTAAAAAGATTATTTAAGCAGGGAGAAAAATATAAATTTTATGGAAAAGCAACTAATAAATTAGGAAGAGTCGAAATGAAGTCACCTGTATTTGATGAAGAAGGAAAGAATAAAAATACAGGAAAAATAATTCCAATTTATCCTCTTACATATAATTTATCTCAAAATGCTATTAGACAAGCTATTGAAAATGCATTACAGATAGTAAATGGAAAATTAGAAGAGACAATGCCAGATTATTTAATTAAAGCATATAATTTACTTGATAGAAATACTGCAATAGAACAAATACATTTTCCAAAAGATTTTGAAAACTATGAAAATGCTAGAAAAAGGTTGGTATTTGAAGAACTTTTAACTGTTCAAATAGCTTTATTAGGATTAAAGGAACAAACTGAAAATCAAGCTGGTATAGAATTTAATAAATCTATTAAAATTTCTGAAATGATTAATTCTTTGCCATTTAAATTAACCAAAGCACAACTTAATGTATTGGAAGAAATAGATAATGATATGGAAAGCAAAACTCCAATGAATAGATTATTACAAGGAGATGTTGGCTCTGGAAAAACAGTAGTATCCATAGTTGCTGCTTATAAAGCGGTAAAAAGCGGATATCAAGTCGCAGTAATGGTACCAACAGCAATTTTAGCAACACAACATTTGGAAGAATTTGAAAAGATGTTATCAAAATTTAATATAAAATGTGAATTACTATTAGGTGGAACTAGACCAAAAAGAAGACAAGAAATATTAGAAGGGTTAAAAAATGGTGAAATCGATGTACTAATAGGAACACATTCATTATTAGTAGAAGATGTTGAGTTTAAAAATTTAGGATTGGTTGTAACAGATGAACAGCATAGATTTGGTGTAAGGCAAAGAGGAAACATTGTAGCAAAAGGCTTAAATCCAGATGTTCTAGTAATGACAGCAACACCAATACCACGAACTCTTGCACTTATTCTTTATGGAGATTTAGATATTTCAATAATAGATGAATTACCACCAAATAGAAAGAAGATAGATACTTTTGCAGTTAATAAAAGTATGGAAGAAAGAGTAAACAATTTTATAAAAAAGAATATAGACGAAGGCAGGCAAGTATATGTTGTATGTCCATTAGTTGAAGAAAACGAAGAATTAAATATGAAATCTGTAACAGAATGGACACAAAACTATAAAGAGAAAGTGTTTAGTAATTACAGAGTAGAATATTTACACGGAAAAATGAAACAAAAAGATAAAGACGAAATAATGCAAGAATTTAAAGATGGAAAAATAGATATTCTAGTATCAACTACTGTAATAGAAGTTGGAGTAAATGTTCCAAATGCAAGTTTAATGATAGTAGAAAATGCCGAACATTTTGGATTAGCGCAATTACATCAATTAAGAGGAAGAGTAGGTAGAGGAGAATATAAATCATATTGTATTTTAAAATATAATTCTTTGAATCCAGTATCAAGAGAAAGATTAAAAATAATGGAAGAAACAAATGATGGATTTGTAATAGCTCAAAAAGATTTGGAACTAAGAGGAACAGGTGAATTTTTTGGAACAAAACAACATGGTTTACCAGATTTTAAAATAGCAAATTTATTCGAAGATATGCCTATTTTAAAATTAGTACAAGGAGTAGCTGTGAAAATAAAAAATGAAGATCCAGGATTAAAAAAAGAGGAAAACAAAAGATTATTAAAGTTAATAGACGAAAAATTTAGTGGAAGAGTAGAGATATAGTATAATATATCATTGACAAATTGTAAAAATGGTAATATGATGAAGACATAAATATATAAACTTATACAATCTTTCTTAAATAAGGAGGAATACTATGAATTGGCAAGTTGTATATTTAACTGTAAATCCAAAAGGAGCAATAAGAAATGGAGAGGAGGTAAAAGTAGAACTTCGGATATCAAACAAAGTAGGGTTTGTAGATAATGTATTAATGCTTTTTAATGTGCAAAATAGTACTATCTATAAAAAAGTGTCATTACATTATACAAAAACTGTAGATGAATATAGTTTCTTTGAAGCAACATATTCATTAGAGAGAATAGGTCTACATTATTATAACTTTTCTTTAACAATCAATGGAAAAAACAAATTCATAAGGAGGAATCCAACAACTAAAGAACCGTGTATTACGGAAAACAATATGGAGTATTGGGAGCAAACAGTATACCATAATAGTTTTAATACACCAGATTGGTCAAAAGGAGTAATGTATCATATTTTTGTTGATAGATTTAGAAGAGATAAAAGTGTGGTACTTCCAGAAATGAAAAATAGAACAATCCATTCTAATTGGTATGAAATGCCAGATTGGAAGCCAAATGAGAAAGGAGAAATAACCAACACAGATTTTTTTGCAGGTAATCTAAGAGGAATTACTAATTCTCTGAAATACATAAAAAAATTAGGAGTAAGTATTCTGTACCTTAGCCCTGTAATGCAAAGTCAATCGAATCACAGATATGATACAGCAGACTACGAGAAAGTTGATCCTTATTTAGGAAGCAACGAAGATTTAAAAAGATTATGTGACAAAGCACATAGCTTAGGAATGAAAGTTATTTTAGATGCTGTATTTAATCACACTGGAAATGATAGTAAGTATTTTAATCAATTCCACAATTTTGATACTGCTGGTGCATTCGAAAGTCAGCAGTCACCATATTATAGTTGGTATAAGAGAAATGGTAATTCATTTGACTATTGGTGGAATTTTAAAAATTTACCAGTATGTAATGGAGATAATCCAGATTATCAAAACTATATTTATGGTGAAGGTGGAATAATAGACCAATGGTTTCAATTAGGGATTGATGGAGTACGCTTAGATGTGGCAGATGAATTAACAGAAAATTTTATATTCAATATAAGAAAAGCTGTTAAAAGAAATAATCCAGAAGGCTTTGTTTTAGGAGAAGTCTGGGAGAATGCCATAACTAAGGAAAAGTATGGAATACAACGGACGTATCTATTAGGAGAGGAATTAGATACTGTAATGGATTATCCACTTACAGATGCAATTTTAAAATATGTAAGATTTGGAGATTACCAATATTTTAAAGAAACGGTGGAAAAAATCTTACAGTTGTATCCAAAACCTGCTATTAATTCTATGACCAACTCTTTATCGACACATGATATAACAAGAGCCATAACTACATTAGTAGGAGATGGAATATATCATAATAGATATCAATGGACCTGGGATATAGGTGGGCTTAGTAGACAGTGGCAGTTTGAACATGATGAGTTATCAAAAGAAAAATACAAAGTTGGTAAGCTTATGTTTAAATTAGCCACAATAATGCAATACACTATGCCAGGAATTCCATGCATATTCTATGGTGATGAAGTTGGAGTCTGTGGTTATAAAGATCCTTTTAACAGGAAACCATATCCTCATGCCAAAAGAGACAAAGAATTGCTAAAATTCTTTAGAAGAATAGGAAAAGTAAGAAATAAGTTAGAATTCTTAAAAGAAGCGGAGTATGAACTTTTACAACAAAATGAAAACTTTATTATATATAAAAGATATAATAAAGAACAAGAAATAGTAGTGATAGTAAAAAGAACAGATGGGTTATTTGTTATTCCTAAGGAATATTCAGAATATAATCCAATATTTTCTTTAAACTATCAGAATTACATTATTAAAGGAAAAGGAGCGGTTATTTTGCACAAACCATAAACTAAAAATACAATGTGTTTTTAGTCCCCTAATGGCCTAAGCTGTTAGGGGAATTTTATTATGCACTTTTTCCTTGACAATTGAAAATAGTTAATATAAAATTTAACCATAATTGAAAAATAATTAATTTAAATCTTTTCCAATTAAAAAAGTAAGAGGAGAATGAAAAGTATGAAGGCTAAAACCGTTGCCGTTGTAGAGAGAGAGAGAGAGAGAGAGCTATGTTTTAGAGAATAAAACAGGTTTAGTTTTTGTACCTAAATTTAGAATATATTATGTAAAATATAGAACGTATCGAATTTTTTGGATGCGTTCTTTTTGTGTGCTTTTTTCGGATTTTACTAGTGGATATATATGAAATATAAGAATTAAATTATTCTTTAATCGTGATAGTAATAATATGTTTTTTCTTGCTCGTCCCAACTCTTAAGAACCTGTAGAAAATTTTGTTTAATCTAATGTTTACAAAGGTTAAAACTAGAGAAACAAAATTTTAACAGTTTCTAAATAGTCGGTCCCCACACGCAGCTCGCTACGAAAAAAATATTATTACTATCACGTAAAGAGTGAAATTTTATATAAATAGCAAAAATATATTAGCACTATTGGAAGAATAAAGTTAAAGATAAAAAAGAAGAGGAGAATTGAAATTTATGAAAATTGTAAAAGAGAAAAGAGGAATAACATTAATAGCATTGGCAGTAACAATAATTGTTATTTTGATATTAGCGGGAGTGACAATAGATGCAGTATTTAGTGAAAATGGAATAATAAATAAAGCAAAAGAAGCGGCAAATGCAATGAATAATGCAGTAGCAAATGATCAAGCCGAGCTAAATGATTTGTTTGAAGAATTAAATGAAATAATGAATTCGGAATGGAATAATAATATAGAAATACCAGATCCAGGACCAGATTTACCAACAAAAATAGAAGATGTAACAGACATACAAGATGAAACCATACAAGTAGAAGACGAATATGGGAATAAAGTAACAATCCCAAAAGGTTTTGAAGTAGTGGAAGAAGAAGGAACAACAGTACCAGAAGGAATAGTAATACAAGATAAAGATGAAAATCAATTTGTGTGGATACCAGTAGGAAGAGTGTATAAAGACGCAAGTAAAACAAATTATAGTGATATACAATTAGGAAGATATACGTTTAATACAAGTAATGGTACACCTACACCAGTACAATTAGCTTATACAGAAGAAAGTTCAGAAAATTATAAACAATTAGTATCATTAAATTTTAACGGGAATAATTATCAGGAATATGCAACTAGAGCAAATCCAGATGGAATAGTATCAAGTGGAACTAATGGACTTAATGCAATAGCAAAAGACTTAGAAGGATTTGTAAATAGTGTAAGAGATAATGGTGGATATTATTTAGGAAGAATAGTATTTATACAAGAGATGGGGCATACAAATTATGCAAATAAGAATAGTGTAAATAAAGAAATTAAAAATACGGGAACCATTGGAGATGAAGTATGCAATATACATGATATGTCTTCTAATATAGAAGAATGGACTACAGAATACTGTACTTATTCAGATAGTAATATGGCACGACCATGTACGGAAAGACGGAGGATATTATTCATGGGATAGTTATACCACATGTACAAGATCTTACTATGTTTCTGAATTTTCTACTCTTATAAAAGGATTTCGTATATTGTTATATATAAAATAAATTTTAATAAGCAATAAAATTATACCACATTTCATGCTATAAACTAAAGTGACGTATATTAAAATTTAGAACATATCAAAATAAAGATATGTTCTTTTTTATTAATTTTTTTATGTTTGCAATTTGTCGAAAAGCAGGATAAAATACAACTTTATTGTGGATAACTCTTGACATTTACATAAAAAAAAATTATTATATATATGTGCATTTTGGCAGTAGAGGAGGGGAGAAAATTATGCATACTCAAATGCTTACTTCTAAACATGGAGGAGAATTAATTAGTTTTAAACTAGATGGAGAAGAAAGAATACACCAAGGAGAAAATTGCAAAGATGAAAATGGAAAAGTTTATTGGAAAAGGCATTCACCTATATTGTTTCCAATTGTAGGAAAATTAAAAATGAATAGAACAATAATTGGTGGAAGAGTATATGAAATGTATCAACATGGATTTGCAAGAGATATGGATTTTGAACCTATCACTAAATTAGATAATTTTCATTCTTATGTGCTAAAAAGCAATAAAAACACAAATAGTAAATACCCTTACGATTTTGAATTATATACAACATATAGATTAGACGAGAATAAGTTAACAACTATTTATAGAGTAATAAATACAAGCCTTGTTAATATGCCGTTTGGTATAGGCGGACATCCAGCATTTAAAATTGATCTGGATGAATTACAAAAAGGAAATTATTATTTAGAATTTGAAGAAAATGAAGATAAAATTCACTTTTTGTATTTAGTTGATGGATTAATTGGAATTGATTATGCAAAAAATATTATAAAAGACAAAAAAATAATTGAATTAGATTCAAAAACATTTAATAATGATGCTATAATAATGAAAGGATTAACATCACATAAAATTAGTTTGAAAAACAAAGCAAGTGGAAAAACATTACTTACAATGGATTTTACAGATTTTCCATATTTGGCTTTATGGTCAAAACCAAATGCTCCATTTTTATGTATTGAGCCATGGTATTCAACAGCAGATAATGTAAAAAGTACAGGTGTATTTACACAAAAACAGGATATAATTTTATTAAAACCAAAAGAAACTTTTGAATGTAAATATACTGTGGAATTCTTTTAAAAATAAAAAAGGAGATAATATAATGTTACAAATAATTCTTACTGTTATAGGAATACTGCTAGCAGCAGTAGGAACAGTATTTATATATGATGCACGTGTCTTAACAAAAAAATGGTTTGGATTTGGAGATCAAAATGAAGCTAGTTTAGGATTTAAAATTATAGGATTTATAGTAGCAATTACGGGAGCTTTATTAGTGTTTTTTAATATTTAAATAAATTGAAAAATTTTGAATTCCTACTCCTACAATGAATGTAATTAAAAGGAAAAGAAAAAAATAAAAAAAAGTCAAAAAAACATTGACTATAATATAAAAAAGGTATACAATATTCATTGTAGAAAATAATATATATTATTTTAGTATAATTTTGGCTAAAAAATGTATAATATTAATAAACGTATATCTAAAGAAAAGGAGAATGTTAAATATGATTAAAAATGTAAAAAATGTAATTTTAGTAAGTGGATTAGTTTTAGCTATTATGTTCTGTTTAGTTAGTCCAGTATTTGCAACAGATACAAATAACGCTGTTGATTTACCTATAATATCAAATAATGAGGCTACTACAGATAACAATGAACAAGTAAACAATCAAGAAGAAAATAATACAGTAGCTAACAATGAGGAAAATAATACTGAACCTGAATTAAACAATGAAAATGTCAATAATTCAAACACAAATACAGCTGCAAATGGTACTCTACCACAAACTGGAGTAACAGAAGATGCTACTATTATATTTTTTATAGCAATATGTATTATTTCTGCAATCTATGCTTATAAAAAAATTAGAGATTATAAAAATATTAAATAAAAATATAGAGGAACGAATATTAAATCGTTCCTTTTTCTTTTGCTTTTACAACAATTCTTGTGCCATTTACATTATTACAAGTCAGTAAAGTTATTATTCTTTTGCCTCCTACATCTTGAGAAGTACAAGATAAATCATCTACTTCTACTTCATATTTATCATAAACAACGTAATCTAATTTGTTTCCAGTGTAATCATATATTTGTACAATATCATTTTTTTCTAGTTCATTTAATCTACTAAACAATTTATAATCTACATAGTTATGACCTGCTATACAAAGGTTACCCACTTCATTAGGTAAAGGGCCTGCAAACCTACAAAGAGACATTTTTAATAATTCTTTATTACTTTGTGATAAGATAGGATAGTTTAAGTTTATTTTATCTATTTTTATCATGCCTATTACAAACAAAGATGATTTATCTACAGAATTATTTAACTTTTCGGTTTCATAATTGTTGTCCTCTGAATATAATGTGGTCAAATTAAAGGAATTTAATAACTGCTTTGACATTTTTTCTTTTTTGGTATTTAAATAGTTATTAATATAAAAAACAAATATAAAAATGATTGCTGCAATGGATGAAATAATAAATTGAAATTTGTATTTGAATTTGTTTTTGACTTTAGGAATATTTTTTTTGTCTTGAGGAGACTTATTCTCTTCAAATGGAATGGAAGAAATTTCGTTGCTAAATTCTACATTTATTTTTTTCTTAAAGTTATTTTCTTTAGATAAGATTTGATTCATTATTAAACTCATTCCTTTCAAGATTTTACGCCAATATTTACCTGTAATTTATGAAAAAAATCTTTTAATAATATTATTAGCAGTTGCAAAAAAAATATAAATAAAAAACTTAAGAAAATTTTAAAAAATGATACAAAAAAATACTAATCTATGATAGAATATAGAAGATTAAAAAATAAAGTAAGGAGAGTGTAAAGTGTGTCGCAATTAAAATATAAAAGAGTACTATTAAAATTAAGCGGAGAAGCTTTAGCTGGAGAAAAAAAAGTAGGTATAGATGCACAAACAGTAGGTAAAGTTTGTGATCAAGTAAAACATTTAGTAGAATTAGGAGTTGAAGTCGCAATAGTAGTTGGAGGAGGAAACTTTTGGAGGGGAAAGTTCGGACACGATATGGAAAGAACAACTTCTGATTATATGGGAATGCTCGCAACAACTATGAATGGTTTAGCACTTCAAGATGCTTTAGAAGCAAGAGGAATATATACAAGATTGCAAACTGCTATAGAAATGAGAGAAATTGCAGAACCATACATAAAAAGAAAAGCATTAAAGCATTTAGAAAAAGGCAGAGTTGTAATTTTTGGTGCAGGAACAGGCAATCCATTTTTTACAACAGATACAGCAGCTGCATTAAGAGCTGCAGAAATAGAAGCAGAAGTAATACTAGTTGGAAAAACAATAGATGGTGTATATTCAGAAGATCCAAAAATAAATAAAGATGCTATAAAATATGATGAAATTACATATTTGGATATTTTAAATAAAAATCTAAAAGTTATGGATTCAACAGCTATATCTCTTTGCAGAGACAATGATATTGAATTAGTAGTTTTTGCAATAGAAGAGCCAGAAAATATTATTAAGGCTGTAAAAGGTGAAAAAGTAGGCACATTTATACACGAATAAAAAATTATAAAATAGAAAGGAAAGAAATTAATTATGGATAATAGATTTGAAGAAAAAATGAACAAAACAATTAGCGTTTTTGAGGAAAATTTGTCAGAGATTAGAGCAGGTAGAGCTAACCCTGCAATATTAAATAAAATAACAGTAAATTATTATGGAGTACCTACTCCGATAAATCAAGTAGCTGGAATATCAGTTCCAGAGGCTAGATTAATATTAATACAACCATGGGATACAAGTATTTTAAAAGAAATAGAAAAAGAAATTTTAAAATCAGATATAGGAATTAATCCAAATAATGATGGAAAAGTAATAAGACTAGCTTTTCCTGAATTAAATGAAGAGAGAAGAAAAGAAATAGTAAAAGATATTAAAAAAATGGGAGAGGAAGCAAAAGTAGCTATAAGATCTATAAGAAGAGATGCAATAGATGAAGCAAAAGCAATGCAAAAAAATTCTGAAATAACAGAAGACGATTTAAAAAATGAGGAAGAAGCTATTCAAAAATTAA
Source organism: uncultured Clostridia bacterium (assembly GCA_944390395.1). GTDB lineage: Bacteria > Bacillota > Clostridia > TANB77 > CAG-508 > CAG-273. The sequence goes on from CALXPY010000002.1 coordinate 46,598, forward strand.
CAGATAAAAAAATAGAAGAAATAGACAAAATTTTAGAAGCTAAAGAAAAGGAAGTTATGAGTATTTAAATTTGGAGAAGAGGTTGAAAATAGTTATGGAAGAAAAAAATATGCCACAGCACATTGCAATTATTATGGATGGAAATAGAAGATGGGCAAGAGAAAAAGGGCTAGAAATAAAATTAGGTCATAAAGCTGGTGCAGAAAACCTAGAAAAAATAGCTAAGTATGCAAATAAAATAGGCATAAAATATTTAACTGTTTATGCATTTTCTACAGAAAACTGGAAAAGAACTAAAGAAGAGGTTGGAGCTTTAATGTTCTTATTAAAGAACTATGTAGAGGATTTACTAAAAAGAACAAGTTCCGATAACATAAGAATAAAAGTATTAGGTGACATAGAGGGATTGGATAAGAGTTTAAAAGATTCAATTCTAAAATTACTAGATAAAACTAAAAATAATACTGGACTAACTTTAAATATTGCTTTTAACTATGGAGGAAGAGATGAAATAACAAAGGCTGTTAAAAAGATAGCAAATAAAGTAAAAAATAATGAGATAAACATAGAAGATATAGATGAAAACTTAGTTTCTAATAATTTATATACTGCTGGAATGCCAGATCCAGACTTATTAATTAGACCAGGAGGAGAACTAAGAATAAGTAACTATTTACCATGGCAATTGGCTTATACAGAATTTATGTTTATTCCTAAATATTGGCCAGACTTTTCTGAGAAAGATTTAGAAGAAGCAATAGAAGAATTTAGTAAAAGGAACAGAAAATTTGGAGGAAAATAAATTATTGAAAGGACATAAAAAATGAATTTTAAAAGAATTATATCAGGTCTTATATTATTTCCTTTAGTAGCCATATTACTTATTTTTGGAAATACTTATGTAGTAGATGTAACGATCGCAGTGGTTGCAATATTAAGCTTATATGAATTCTATAAATCTTTTGAAGGAAAAGCTAAACCAGTAACATGGTTGGGATATATTGCAGCTGCTTCAATATCTTTAATACATCTAGTGCCACAAGGCATGACATTGAAATTAGTTGGTATAATAATACCATTATCAATATTATTACTTTTTGCAATAGTTATACATAGAGAAATGAAAATTAATATATTTGATATAGCAATTACCTTTTTTGGAATTTGCTATATTGTAATATTCTTAATGTTTATTTCTATTATAAGAGAAAATATTCCACAAGGAAGAATATTATTGTGGTATGTATTTTTTACTTCATGGGGAACAGATATATTTGCGTACTTTGTGGGAAAAAGCATCGGAAAACACAAATTTACTAAAATTAGTCCAAATAAAACAATAGAAGGATGCATTGGCGGAACTATAGGATCTGTTATTTTGGTTTTAATTTACACACTAATTTGTAATACAGTATTTAATTTGAATATAAATTATATATATATATTATTAGTTGGAATAATATTAAGTTTAATAGGACAATTGGGGGATTTGGCAGCATCTTCAATAAAAAGATTTAATGGAATAAAAGATTTTAGCGAACTTATTCCAGGGCACGGAGGAATGTTAGATAGAATAGATAGTATTATATTTATAGCACCTTTTGCATATCTATTCTTGTCAATACTATAAACAGGAGGAATTTTACTTGTTAACCTTTTTAATTACTGTTTTTAAGATAATATTTATATTGGGATTTTTAGTACTTATACATGAAGGTGGACATTTCTTAGTAGCAAGATTGTGCAAAATAAGAGTAAATGAATTTGCAATAGGTTTTGGACCAACAATATGGAAAAAACAAGGAAAAGAGACAAAATATGCAATAAGACTAATACCTTTAGGTGGATTTGTAAATATGGAAGGAGAAGAAGAACGTTCTGAAGAAGAAGGTTCTTTTAGCATGGCAAGCATTCCTAAAAGAATTGCTGTTGTAGCAGCAGGAGGATTAGTTAATATTATTTTTGCACTTATTACATATTTTATACTTATGGCATCTTTAGGTAACAATGTATCTACTGTTGTAGATTCAACAATTCCTAACCAAAGTGCAGAAGCTGCTGGTATAATTTCTGGAGATAAAATAACAAAAATAAATAATAAAACTATAAGAAACAAAACTGATTTTGATCAAATTTTAGAAGAATGTAATGGAGAACCTCTAGAGGTAGAAGTGGAAAGAAATGGAGAGAAATTGCAATTTACTATTATTCCAACAGCAGAAGAATATAATTATACAGGAATTGCAGTAAAATATACTAGAAGCAATCCAACTACAGAAATAGTAACTTTAGATCCTAATAGTCCAGCTGAGGTACAAGGATTATTACCTGGAGATGTTATTACAAAAGTTAATGGAGAGGATGTAAAGGATAATCCACAGAAGTTATTAGAATGTATAAATAAATCAGATAAATTAAATTTTGAAATAGAAAGAGAAAATGAAAATATTGAAATTACTATAGAGCCACAGGTAAGATATGACTATTATTTAGGAGTATACTTACAAAGAGCAGAAAATAATTTTGCTAATAATATGTATTATGCTTTTTGGGATACTGGCGATTTTGCTTTTTCGATAAAAGATAATTTAAAATTATTATTCTCAGGAGAGGTTTCAGTAAATCAATTAATGGGACCAGTAGGTATTGGAGAAGTAGTAGCAGAGACCAATGGAGTTGCAGACTTTGTATATATTTTGGCACTTATATCAATATCTTTAGGAGTAACAAATTTATTACCATTTCCACCTCTTGATGGAGGAAAAATTGTTATACTTTTATTAGAAGCAATAAGAAGAAAACCTTTAAAACAAGAAACAGAAATAAAAATACAAATGGTAGGTTTTATGTTATTAATAGGCTTATCTATATATGTAGCATATAATGATATTTTAAGAATTTTCTAAAGGAGAGCATTTATGGTACAAACAGATACAAAAATGGTTAAAGAAATTTTTAAAGATTTTAATTTTAACAGTTTTGAACTAAGTGATGCAATTATATTAAATGTAAACTTATATAAAAAAACGGCTAAAATGCAACTTGATTTACAGACTAGTAAGATTATTAAACTTAAAGAACTAATAGATTTTGAAAAATATATAGAAGATAGATTTTTTATTAAACAAGTAGTAATAACAATAAAATATGATGAAGAAATAGATGTAAATTTTCAAGATGAATGGAAAGATTTATATGAATATATTTCATATAAATATCCATTAATCCATGCACTATTAAAAAATAGTAATTTAATTGCTCAAGATAATAAAATAAGAATTGATTTAGTATGTAAAGGAAAAGATGTATTAGAAGCAAGAGGATTTGATAGATTAATAGAAGAAACAATAAAAAATATTTATGGTAAAAAATATAAAGTAGAGTTCAAGGAAGATATCCCTGAAAACTTTATAGAACAGTGCCAAGAGCAAGCAAAAGAACTAGAAAAGCAAGCTATAAAATTAATGGAACAAGAAGTAAAAGAAACAGTAAAAGAAGAGAAAAAAGAAATAAAAGAAGTTGTCAAAGAAGAAAAAGTAGAGGAAGTAAAAGAAGAAAAATCACCATTAATATATGGTAGAAGCTTAAAAATAAAAGAACAATTAAGCAAAATTTCTGAACTATCAGTAGATAGTGGAAAAGTGTTATTAGATGGAGAAATATTAAATACAGATACAAGAGAACTAAAATCAGGTAAATTCCTTTTAACATTTGATCTATATGATGGTTCTAGTACAATAACATGTAAGGCATTTTTAGAAGCGGATAAAAAAGACGCTATTATGTCTAAGCTTAAGGGAGTAAAAGGTGTAAAAGTTGAAGGAACTGCACAATTTGATCCATTTTCTAAAGAATTAGGCGTAATATCAAATACAATAATAGAATCTACAGGAATAAAAAGAGAAGTTAGAAAAGATGAAGCAAAAATTAAAAGAGTGGAGCTTCACTTACATACACAAATGAGCCAAATGGATGGAATGACAGCTGCAAAAGATTTATTAAAAAGAGCTGTAAAATGGGGAATGAAGTCTATAGCAATAACAGATCATGGAGTTGTACAAGCCTTTCCAGAAGCACATAAGTATTTAGAAAAAGATCATCCAGATTTAAAAGTTATTTATGGTGTTGAAGCATATTTGGCCCCAGATAATACTTCTGCAGTTTCTTTCTCTAAAAACCAACCACTTGATGATACAACATTTTGTGTTTTAGATTTAGAAACTACAGGATTTTCTTTTAGGACAGAGAAAATAACAGAAATAGGAATAATGAAAGTAAAAAATGGAGAAGTTATAGATGAGTTTTCATGCTTTGTAAATCCAGAAAAGCCTATACCTCCAAGAGTTGTAGAAGTAACTAATATTACAGACGAAATGGTAAAAGATGCAGAAACTATAGATAAAGTTATGCCTAAACTTTTAGAATTTGTTGGAGATAGTGTATTAGTTGCACATAATGCGGATTTTGATATAGGCTTTTTAAAACATAATTGTGCAGAGCTAGGATATAAATTAGATAACACTTATGTAGATACTTTAAGATTAGCAAAACAATTATTTCCAACATTTAAAAAATATAAATTGGGAATTATAGCAGAAAATTTAGGAATAAAAGTAGAAGTAGCACATAGAGCTTTAGATGATGTAGATACGACAGTTAAAGTTTTAAATGTAATGTTTAAAATGCTTAAAGATAAAAATGTAGTTACATTGGATGATATAGAAAATGCTGTAGGAAAAGCAGATTACAAAAGTTTACCTACATACCATGCAATTATTTTGGCAAAAGATTATGTTGGACTTAAGAACTTATACAAATTGATATCATACTCACATTTACATTACTTTTATAAGAAACCACGTATTTTAAAATCACTATACAAAAAATATTCAGAAGGATTAATGTTGGGAAGTGCATGTGAGCAAGGAGAAATATATAGAGCAATAATAGCTGGTAAGACAGATGAAGAATTAGAAGAAATTGCAGCAGATTATGATTATTTGGAGATTCAGCCTTTAGGAAATAATATGTTTATGGTTAGAAATGAAACTGTGGCGAGTGTAGAAGAATTAAAGGATATAAACAGAAAAATAGTTGAGTTGGGAGATAGATTAGGCAAGCCAGTAGTTGCTACTTGTGATGTTCATTTTATGGACCCTGAAGATGAAATATATAGAAGAATATTAATGGCAGGACAGGGATATGATGACGCAGATGAACAAGCACCTTTATATTTGAGAACGACAGAAGAAATGCTAAAAGAATTTGAATATTTAGGAGAAGAAAAAGCATACGAGGTAGTTGTTACAAATACAAATAAAATAGCAGATATGTGTGAAAAAATAAGTCCAATATCTCCAGAAAAATGTCCACCTCATATTGAAGGATGCGAAGAGGATATAAAAAGAATTGCTTTTGACAAAGCACACGAATTATATGGTGATCCACTTCCAGAAATTGTTCAATCAAGAATAGATAAAGAACTGGATTCAATTATAAAAAATGGTTTCTCGGTTATGTATATTATTGCACAAAAACTAGTATGGAAATCAAATGAAGATGGATATATAGTAGGTTCAAGAGGATCAGTTGGATCATCGTTTGCAGCGTATTTGACTGGAATTACAGAGGTAAACTCACTGCAACCACATTATAGATGCCCAAATTGTAAATATTCAGATTTTACAGATTATGGATATAAAAACGGATTTGATTTACCAGATAAAAAATGTCCTAAATGCGGACATGACCTAAAAAAAGATGGTATGGATATACCGTTTGAAACATTTTTGGGATTTGATGGAGATAAGGAACCGGATATAGATTTAAACTTTTCAGGAGAGTATCAAGCTAAAGCACATAAGTATACAGAAGTTATATTTGGTAAAGGAACTACATTTAAAGCAGGAACAGTAGGTACTGTTGCAGATAAAACAGCATTTGGATATGTAAAAAAATATTATGAAGAAAGAGGTATACCAGTAAGTAATGCAGAAGTTGTAAGACTTTCAGCAGGATGTACAGGTATAAAAAGAACTACAGGACAGCATCCAGGAGGAATTATAGTTGTTCCAAAAGGTAGAGAAATATTTGAATTTACACCAATTCAACATCCCGCAGATGATCCAAATTCAGATATAATAACAACTCACTTTGATTACCACTCTATAGACCAAAACTTATTAAAACTAGATATATTAGGTCATGATGATCCTACAATGATAAGAATGTTATATGATTTAACAGGAATTGATCCAACAAAAGTTCCACTTGATGATAAAGAAACAATGTCAATATTTAGTTCAACAAAAGCATTGGGAGTAACACCAGAACAGATAAGATCAGAAGTAGGTAGCTATGGTATACCAGAGTTTGGAACAAAATTTGTAAGAGGAATGTTAGTTGATACAAGACCTACAACTTTTGAGGAATTATTAAGAATTTCTGGTCTATCACATGGTACAGATGTGTGGTTAGGAAATGCACAAACACTTATAGAAAATGGTACTATAACATTAAGTGAAGCAATTTGTACTAGAGATGACATTATGATTTACTTAATAAAACAAGGCCTACCACCAAAACCAGCATTTAAAATAATGGAATGTGTTCGTAAAGGAAAAGCTACAAAAGATCCAGAAAAATGGGCAGAATATGAAGCTTTAATGAGAGAACACAATGTACCAGAATGGTATATAGAATCATGTAAAAAAATAAAGTACATGTTCCCTAAAGCACATGCTGCAGCGTATGTTACAAATGCATTTAGAATAGCATGGTTTAAAGTTCATAAACCAGAAGCATATTATACAGCATTTTTTACAATTAGAGCAGATGAATTTGATAGTGATATAATGTGCCATGGAGTAGAAAAAGTAAAGAATAAAATGAAGGAAATAGAGCTACAAGGAAATAGTGCTACAACAAAAGATAAAAATATGTATTCAATTTTAGAATTAGTATTAGAAATGTATGAAAGAGGCATAAAATTTTTACCAATAGATTTATATGCTTCAGATGCTACTAAATTTAAAATAGAGGAAGGCGGAATTAGACCACCATTGAACAGTATTCCTGGCTTAGGAACTGTAGCAGCAGAAGGTATAGAAGCGGCAAAAAAAGATGGAAAATTTATGTCTATAGATGACATGAAAATTAGATCTAAAATAGGAAAGTCAGTTATAGAACTTTTAGATAAAGTAGGATGCTTAAAAGGAATGAGTCAAAGTAATCAGATGAGCTTATTTGGTTAATATAAGGTTTGAAAGCAATCTAATTCTTTTTCAAACAGATTTACGTAAGGGAGTATAAAGAATATGGAAAATACATTTCAATTAGATTTTTCAAAAATTTTTACAATACAAAATGTAATTATATACATAGTGTTAATAAATATTATTGCATTTGGAGCCATGTATTGGGACAAAAAAAGAGCAATTAAAGGAAAATGGAGAATAAAGGAAAATACATTATTGCTTTTAGTTTTATTAGGTGGAGGCATTGGTGCAATAGCTGGAATGTATACTTTTAGGCATAAAACTAAAAAAATGGCTTTTGTAATAGGCTTTCCATTAATACTAATCTGTCAAATAATACTTATTATATTGTTTTTTATATAATAGGAAATTTTTTCGAAATTCTTATTATATATATAGTTTTGCTAACAAAAGTACATATAATGGAAAAAACAGTAAAATATAAAAATAAAAAATACAGTATATTTTAAAATATACTGTATTTTTTTGGAAAATAATATGTTACCATAAAACATGTAAAATAAAACTGTTAATAATGTGAATAAAAAAACACACTATTTATAGTTATTCACAGAGTTATCCACATTATCCACAACCTGTGAATAATAATTTTTTGTAAACTACAAAAAATGACAAAACGTGAGTTACATAATTTATAATGGAATTATATGGAAAAAGATTAAAATTGATATTTTTATTAAAATATGTTATAATAAAAAATGGAGTAAGGGTAATATCCCGAGGTCAGTTACTTAAAAATACATAAAAGGAGTAATAAATTAATGAAAGTAATAATTGATTTAAGAGATTTGGAAAACACCGAAGTACGGGCGTATTTAGCTCGTAACCTTAGAGAACAGAAAGCATTAGAAGTGTTGTCGGATGACGAAGCTGACACTGTAAAAATAGCGTTACTGGATAATCCTCATATAAGTAAAGAGATTGTACAGTACCTACTAAAAAATAAGTCTGAATGTGTAAGGGCTAAAGCTTTAACACATGAATCAATTGGAAGAGCAGATCTTAGTATAATGACGGCAGATCCATCAAATCTTGTTAAAAGGGAACTAGCACAACAAGCTAAAATTGCTAGAAAGGATCTACTTAAATTATTAAGTGAGCCAAATGAGATAATTGTAGCAGCTGCTGTACAAAATCCTACTATACAGGCAAAAGATTTACTTAAATTGAGTAAACATCCAAGCCTTTTTGTACGTTACAGTGTGCTAAGTATTGCAGTACAAAGAAAAATGTATGAAGTGGTATTAAATATGTTGGATGATACCGATGATCATTTAAGAGAAGAGGTTGAAAAGGTAATAAAAAGAATCAAATCTCGAAAGTAACTTTCATCCCCTGGTTTGTAATAAACCAGGGGAGTTTTATATATAAGTAAAAATTACTATAAACTTAAAAGGAAATATATGGAAAAACATAAATTGTATTGACATTTTACTAAAAACTTGATACACTATATAGTATGTTGAATATAATGCGCTGAAAAAGAAAAAATATAATTTGCTTATTTAAAGAGAGTTAGTGTATGGTGAAAACTAATAATAAGTAATATATGGGGAGCTTTGGAGCATATAATAAATAAGGTGGATAAGTAAACTTATCAAATAGGGTGGAACCGCGGAAAAACTTTCGTCCCTAGCTAAATATAGCTAGAGGACGTTTTTTTTAGTTCTTTAGTCTATATCTAAAATAAATTTAAGGAGGTTTTTTATATGTCAGAAAAAATTACAATGGATAAGATTGTGAACTTATGCAAAAGTAGAGGATATATATATCCTGGTTCAGAAATTTATGGAGGATTAGCTAATACATGGGATTATGGACCTTTAGGAGTAGAATTTAAAAATAATGTAAAAAAAGCATGGTTAAAAAAATTTGTACAAGAGAGTAAATATAATGTGGGGTTGGATGCAGCTATATTAATGAATCCACAAACATGGGTAGCATCTGGACACGTAGGAGGATTTAGCGATCCATTAATTGATTGTAAAGAATGTAAAACAAGACATAGAGCAGATAAACTTATAGAAGAATGGATGAAAGAACATGATTGCGTTGAAGTTGTAGATGGATGGCCAGATGAAAAAATGATAGAATATATTGAAAAGAATAATATAGTTTGTCCTAATTGTGGAAAACAAAACTTTACTTCTATAAGAAAATTCAATTTAATGTTTAAAACATATCAAGGAGTTACAGAAGATAGTACGAGTGAAATCTATTTAAGACCAGAAACAGCACAAGGTATATTTGTTAACTTTAAAAATGTACTTCGTACTACAAGAAGAAAACTTCCTCTTGGTATTGCTCAAGTAGGAAAATCATTCAGAAATGAGATAACACCAGGAAACTTTACTTTTAGAACTCGTGAATTTGAACAAATGGAATTGGAATTTTTCTGTAAACCTGGAACCGATTTAGAATGGTTTGAATATTGGAAAGAATTTTGTAAAAACTGGTTATTAAGCCTTGGAATGAAACCAGAAAATATGAGATTAAGAGATCATAGTAAGGAAGAACTTTCTCATTACAGTAAAGGAACTACAGATATTGAATTTTTATTCCCATTTGGATGGGGAGAATTATGGGGAATTGCAGACAGAAGTGACTATGATTTATCACAACATGCAAAATTCTCTAAAGAAGATTTTAATTATCTAGATCCAGATACAGGAGAAAAATATATACCATATTGTGTTGAACCTTCTTTAGGATGTGATAGAGTAGCATTAGCATTTTTATGTAATAGTTATGAAGAACAAGAAATTGCAGAAGGAGATACAAGAACAGTTCTACATTTACATCCAACATTAGCACCATATAAAGTAGCTGTACTACCACTTTCTAAAAAATTAAGTGAAAAAGCAGAAGAAGTATATCAAAAATTATCTAAAAAGTTTATGTGTGATTATGATGAAGCAGGAAGTATAGGTAAGAGATATAGAAGAGAAGATGAAATAGGTACACCATATTGTGTAACAATAGATTTTGATACTTTAGAAGATGAAACAGTTACTATAAGAGATAGAGATACAATGGAGCAAGTAAGAGTAAAAATTGACGACTTAGTAATATGGATTGATAAAAAAATAGAATTTTAAATAATAAGTGCTTACAGCTGTAAGCACTTATCTGCTTTTTATAAATGAATAGATTGGAAATTTCTTGTAAATTCTATGTGAATTTAATTGAAAAAAATGGTAAAAAAATATATAATTACTTCCATAAAATGTAAAAAATGGGAGGTAATATGCCAAGTATTGGTTATTTATTAAAAAGAGTAAAAGAAATGGATAAGAATGCTATGTTAGAAAAAGTAAATTCTATTCATGAAAAAACAGGTCGATCTAGGCTTAATATTATTATGGATATGCAAAAGTGTGCCAGTAAATATGGAGCAGGATATATGGATTATGATCTATTTGAAATGTATAACTTAACAGATGAACAAAGAGATACGTATCTTACAAGAGGAAGAAATAATGATTTAGTAACAAAATATTGTGATTTAAATTATTTACACTATTTTACACATAAAGATGAATTTAATGAAAAATTTAATAAATATCTAAAAAGAGATTGGATAAAAGTAAATGGAACAAAAAAAGAGGATATATTAGAATTTATGAGAAAACATGGTGAATTTATGGCAAAACCTATAGAAGGAGGATGCGGAAAGGGTATTGAAAAAATTAATATAAATAGTTATAATAGTTTAGACGAAATATATAATTATTTGACAAAAGAAAATGCAAATTATGAATTAGAAGAGGTAATAAAACAACATAAAGAAGTTTCAAAAATTTATCCTGATGCAATTAATACTGTAAGAGTAGTTACAGTGTTAAAAGATAATAAACCACATATTATATGTACATATTTTAGAATAGGAAATGGAAAAAAATGTGTAGATAATTTTAACAGTGGTGGAATGGTAGCACCAGTTGATGAAAAAACAGGAATAGTAAGGTCAGTAGCTATAGATAAAAATAAAAATATATATAGTAAACATCCACAAACTAATGAACCAATAGAAGGTTTTAAATTTCCATATTGGAATGAAGCAATGGAGATGGCAAAAGAAGCGTCTTTAGTAATTCCACAAATGGGATATGTAGGATGGGATGTAGCTTTTACACCAGAAGGGCCTGTATTTGTAGAAGGAAATGAATTTCCAGGACATGATATTTATCAATTACCAGTTCATACTCCAGATAAAATTGGAATGATGCCTAAATTCAGAAATTTGTAGTAATAATAATAGTAGATGAGGAAGGTAAAAGAATTGGAAAAAAAGAAAAAAAGTTTTTCATTTATGAAAAACGTATTAATGCTAATGTTTTCGGAAGTAATAGTAAAATTATTGGGGCTTATATATAGATTAGTAATAACAAATGCAGAAGGCTTTGGAGATGCAGGATTAGGATATTATTCATCAGGGTATCAAATTTATGCATTATTGCTTACAATTTGTTCTGTTGGAATTCCAAGTGTAGTTTCTAAATTTGTTTCCGAAAGATTAGCAGTTGGAGATAAATACGGAGCACAAAGAGTATTTAAAATTGCATTAAAATTCTTTGCAAGTTTAGGATTAATATTATCTTTAGCTTTATTCTTTGGAGCAGATTTTATAGCAACAAATATATTAAATGTTCCAGATGTAAGTTATGTATTAAAGGTGCTATCACCTGCAATAGTGTTTGTAGCAACTTCTGCAATATTTAGAGGATATTTTAATGGACAAAATAATATGAAACCATCTAGTATTGCATATACAGTAGAGCAATTTTTTAATTGTGTTTTAACTATTACCTTTGTATATGCTTTAATTGGTCAGGATTCTTATATAATGGCGGCTGGAGCTAATTTATCAACAACATTATCAGTTATAATTACATTTATTTACTTTTCTCTATATTATAGAAAGCACAAAATTGAGACTGATAAATCAGAAGCTAAGAATTCAATAGACTATGGAAAATCATCTAAAGAAATATTAAAAAAGATCCTTGCATTTTCAATACCTGTTACAATAGGTTCAATTATTTCTGTTGTAACATTTACAATAGATACTGCAACAGTAAGTAATTGTATCCAAATAGCTTATAGTGAAACAGTAGAAAGTAAAGAAGAACTAGAAGAATTAGCAATGGAGAAATCTGGTATTTTATCAAAAGTGGACACATTAGTTAACTTACCAGTAGCTATTAATTTGGCATTTTCAACAGCTTTAGTTCCAGCAATATCACAAAGCATTGCTCAAAAAGACAAAAAGACTGCTTCGAAAAGGCTTACATTTTCAGTATTTGCTTCAATTGTAATTGTAGTACCTTGTGCTTTAGGATTTATAAGTCTAGCAGAACCAATACTGCAATTAATATACCCTTCGGCATCGGAAGGAGCTAATATTTTAAGAATAGCTTCAGTAACAATGATTTTAGTGGCAATAAATCAAACAATGAATGGTGGATTATATGGTTTAGGAAAAGCACGTACACCAGCTATTGCATTGGCAGTAGGAGCAACTGTTAAATTGATATTAAATATGATATTAATAAGCAACCCAAATATTAATATATATGGAGCTTCAATTGGATCTTTGGTTTGCCAAATAATAAATTTTGTAATATGCTTTACTGTATTAAATAATTCTATTAAACTAAAGTTAAAACTATCAAATATTATTAAACCTTTGTTAGCTGGAGTTATAATGGGGGCAAGTGTATTTGGAATAAATATGCTATTAAATAATTACATAAATAGTTCAATTAGTACATTAATTTCAATTGCTTGTGGAGCACTTATTTATGTAATAGCTATATTATTATTAAAAGCACTAACTAAAGATGATATATTAATGATACCTTATGGTAATAAATTATATGATGTATTAGTTAAAATGAAGATTTATAAAGAAGAAAGAATATAATAAATAGGGGAAAGATAAAATGGGAAAAATAAAGTATTTGTCTAAACGTATATTAAGTTTAGATTATAAGAATATGCTAAATATAGCAAAGGGAGTAGCAAAAAAAGCAAAAAAGAATTATCTTTTTATTTTATTTGATATGGTTATATGTGGAATTAAATATCAAGCTGGATATTATGATTATCAAGAATTTGAATTTTATAATTTAAATAAAAAAGAAAGAAAAACATATTTAACCAGAGGAAAGAATAATGAAATTGTAAAAAGATTTAATGATAAATCTAAGTTTTATATATTTGATAACAAAGAAGAAATGTATAAAAAATTTGCTAAATTTTTAAAAAGAGATTGGATGATAATTAATAAAGAAAAACTAGAAGAATTTATTAATTTCTTTAAAAAATATAATGCAATTATAGTTAAACCAGTTGACGGAGAAGGCGGAAAGGGAGTAGAAAAATTTACATATTCAACTGAAGAAGAAGCAAAAAGAATTTTTTATAATTTACTAGATAATAATCAAACTTTAGTAGAAGAATGTGTAAAACAACATCATGATATGGACAAGCTATATGAAAAATCTGTAAATACTTTAAGAATGTTTACATTTTATAAAAATGGAAAATCGTATTTTTTGCAAGCAATTTTAAAAATTGGAAATGGTGGAGTAGTAGATAATTTCTCTAGCGGTGGAATGTACACATACGTAAATGAAGCAGGATATGTTTTCGTAGAAGCAATAGACAGAAATGATAATATTTACTATGAACATCCAATAAGTAAGCAAAAAATAGTAGGATTTAAAATACCATTATTTAACGAAGCTGTTGAAATGGTAAAAGAAGCTGCTAAAGTAGTACCAGAAGTGGGTTATATAGGATGGGACGTTGCTATAACTGAAAAAGGTCCATTAATTATAGAGGGAAATTGCTTCCCGGGGGTTTTTCAAGTAAAGCCAAGCTTATCTAAAAATAAAGAAGGTATTATTCCAAAGTATAATGAAGTAATGCACATTTTCTAAAAATTGATGAATTATAATTGAATCTGTTAAATCAAGTTTATATTTAAAGAAAGGGATAGAGTAAAAAATGAAGAAATATTATTTTACATCAGAAAGTGTAACAGAAGGTCATCCAGATAAATTATGTGACTTAATATCCGATAGCATATTAGATGAATGTTTAAAACAAGATAAAAATTCAAGAGTGGCAGTTGAAACATTTGCTGCTAATAACAGTATAACAGTGGCAGGACAAATAACTTCTAAAGCAGATTTTAATATAGAAGAGCTAGTAAGAAATATAATAAAAGAAATTGGTTATGATAATTCAAACACAGATATAGATTATAGAACTTGCAAAATAGTAACAGATATTACTAAACAAAGTCCTGACATATCTATGGGAGTAGATAATGGAGGAGCTGGAGATCAAGGAATTATGTTTGGATATGCATGTAATGAAACAGAAAACTATATGCCTTATGCAATAAATATAGCTCATAAATTATCAAGAAGGTTAGCTGATGTTAGAAAAGATGGAACAATTAATTATTTAAGACCAGATGGAAAAACACAAGTAACAGTAGAATATGAAAATAATATACCAAAAAGAATTGAAACTATACTTGTATCAACTCAACATTTAGATAACATAGATATGGATATATTAAAAGAAGATATAATAAATAATGTAATAAAACCAATTGTGCCAGAGAAAATGATGGATGAACAAACAAAGATATATATTAACCCAACAGGAAGATTTGTAATAGGAGGTCCACTTGGAGATACAGGATTAACTGGAAGAAAAATAATTGTAGATACTTATGGAGGGTATGCACGCCATGGAGGAGGAGCATTTTCTGGAAAAGATCCTAGTAAAGTAGATAGATCAGCAGCATATATGTTAAGATTTATAGCTAAAAATCTTGTGGCAAATGGTTATGCAAAAAAATGTGAAATTCAAATTTCTTATGGGATAGGAGTAAAAGAACCATTATCAATCTTTATAAATACTTTTGGAACATCAAAAATTTCAGAAGAAGAACTAATAGAATTAGTAAAGAAAAATTTTGATTTAACACCAGAAGGAATTATAAATTACTTAAATCTACGTGAGCCAATATATACAAAAACAACAAATTACGGACATTTTGGAAAAGAAGGATTAAGTTACGAGAACATTATAAAACTATAGAATTTGCGGAAAAACGTAAAAAGTGGTATAATATAAGTGAGTTATCTACGTGATAACAAAATATTATTAAGGAGGTTTTTCTTTTATGGAAAACAAGAATGGTAGCATCATTAGAATATTTGTAAATGGTAAAGAAAGCGTATGGAGCGAAGAACTTCAGGCACGGTACTTACCAATTATCGATGTGTTAGAGAAGGAAGCAGAAATGAACTATTTTGAAATTCATGACGAAGAGCTTGAAATAAAGTTCATTGCAAAAAGACTCGGTCCAGAAAAGGAAAACGAATAATCCAAAAGAGCTAGCCTTTATGGCTGGCTCCTTTTTAGCTAATAGGAAATTTCTCCGAAATTTCTATTAGCTAAAAAGCTTCGCTAACAGATGTACACAATTTTACTAAAGTAAAATTGGCACACGAACAATTACGCGGGCTTTAAAATGTTATAAATATATAAGATATCTAAAAAAGCCCGCTATTGTTCTTAAAAAGATTATAAGAGTTTTTATTAAAAAACCCCATTTCCATTGACAAAAACAAAAAAATAATTATATAATAACACTTATAAAAAGAAAAAATTAAAATGCTATTGTAGCTCAGTTGGTAGAGCAACAGATTCGTAACCTGTAGGTCGGGAGTTCGATTCTCCCCAGTAGCTCCAAAAACTTTTATAGAATTTTTTAATTCTATGTTAATATATTTAATTATGGTACATAATTTTTAATAAACAACATATAATATTAATGTCAAATGTGGTTTGACAAGTTAAATATTATATGTTAAAATATATTTAACTTGACCCTCTACTACTTTTGTAGTAAGACGGGAGCCTAAATGATTTTGGAGAGTTCTAGCAACTCTCCTTTTTAAGTACTATAACTATTTTGTAAAAAATTTAATAATTTGTTTATCAATTAAATCAAGTGATTCACTAGATATTTTTACGTTTCTTCGTACAGTATCCTTGAAAATTCTTTGTTTGCTAATTGTCGTTATTTGATTAATTAAAGCAATACTGTCTTTTTTCATTTTACTGATTTCGCTTTCCATTTTTTCAATATATTTTTGTTCTTTTTCTATTATATTTTGAATGTTAATAGGAATATCTTCTATCTTTTCTAATTCACTTAATATTTGTTGCAATTTCTGTTTTTCCTTTTCTATTTTGTCTTGAAAAACAATATAAAGTTCCTTTCCAAGATTTACAGAAGAAGAATCATATTTTTTATTATCTTTTCTAGATGTTAATGGAATAACATTTAATGCTCCATTTCTGGTATTATCATATTTATTTAGTACAATACAATAATGTAATCCTCCTAATTCATTTCCAATATTAAAACCCAAGTTTACTTTTATTACATCGCCACGAGAGTACATACCAGATTTTGCAATATTGAAAGTTCTTTCTTCATCGTGATATTC
>CALXPY010000003.1 GCA_944390395.1 uncultured Clostridia bacterium
ATTCTGTCCGTTCGACTTGCATGTCTTATGTGCGCCGCCAGCGTTTATCCTGAGCCAGGATCAAACTCTCATATTATTTATTTTGAGTTTCTTTCGACTCATTATTTTTCTGGTCCGTTTTTTTATTGATAGTTTTCTCTATCTTCTTATTGGTTATTTCCTCAAAGGTTTATTGTTTACTTTTCAATGTACTTTTTTTCTTTTTGTTCTCACTTCGTGAGAACGTATCTTATTTTAACATCTTTAATATTAATTGTCAACACTTTTTTAAAACTTTTTTTATTTTGTTTTTTTGTCTTATTTTTTTATTTATTTTCGCCCTAAAAAAGTGCAAAATAATAAATTAGTATTGCTGCATTTCTTCTTCTTTTCACACCTACTAATTTATATTTTTTTAATATTTTTTCTTCGGTTTGTTCTTACATTTATTATAATACCATATCCATTTTTCAAAGTCAATATCTTTTTCGTTTTTTTTTGACTTTTTTCTATAGTAATTTCTTCCTGTCTTTATTCTACCATTTTATTATGTATAATATGAAAATTGACTTCCTTTTATAACTATGATATTATTTTTCTAGTTTATGTTTTAGGAGGTGTTATTATGCCATTCGATGGCTTAATTATAAAAGCTATTGTCACTGAACTTAATACTTGCTTAATAAATGGGAAAGTAACTAAAATTTTTGAACCAAATAAAAATGAGATAATATTAGGCATATATTCTAATGGTGTTAGATACGCAGTCAATCTTAATATATCTTCAAATTACTATTCAATTTATCTGACTACAAATAAACAAGTAAATCCTACTACAGCGCCTAATTTTTGTATGCTTTTGAGAAAATATTTAATTGGCAAAAAAATTTCTAAAATCTCTAGTGATAGTTTGGAGAGAATTGTTAATATTGAATTTATAGGATACAATGAATTAAATGATTTAACAACATTAAAATTGATAGTTGAATTGATGGGAAAACATAGTAATGTTATATTAGTTAATGAAAAAAATATTATTATAGACTCTCTTAGACATTTGGACTCTTCAACTAATTCTACTAGAGATATTTTACCTGCTCATTATTATACCTTACCAGAGTCAAAAAAATTAGATATTACCAAAGATATGAATGAGCTATATGACCAGTTAAAACATAAAGATTCAGATATCATAAATCTTTTTTCAAATAACTTTACAGGAATTAGCAAAACTTTTATTAGCAATCTATTAAACATATTAAATATAGATAATACATTTACTTTTGATAATTTTAAGAAAGTATATGAATATATAAATAATCTAATAAATAATTTAAATTATTATGGATGTGGAGTCAATACAGGAAATGATTATACTATAATTTATAATAAGAAATCTAATAATCTAGATTTAAATTTTTTTTTGGATGATTATTACAATAGTAAAATATTAAATGATACATTTATATCTTATAGGAATAATATTTTAAAGTTGATATTAGAAAAAATCAAAAAATTATCTAAAAAGTTATCTGTTTTGAATACTAAGTTAGAAGAATGTGAAGATTCCGAAAAATATAGAATTTATGGAGAACTTTTAACTAATAACTTATATAGAATTAATTCTAGAAATGTGCATGAAGTTCATTTAGAAAATTATTATAATAATAATGAGTTATTAGAAATTTCATTGGATCCATCTATTTCTCCTGCAAATAATGCTAAAAAATACTTTAAAAAATACAATAAACTAAAAACAGCATTTCATATTGTAAGTTCACAAAAACAAGATATTGAGTCAGAAATAAATTATTTAGAAACTATTGTGTACAGTGTAGAAGTTTCTAAAACAATTGAAGATTTAAATGAAGTTTATAATGAACTTATTCAAAGTGGCTTAATAAAAGAAAAAAGTAAAGTAGTTTCTAAAAATAATAAAGATTCTGAAGGAACTAAATTCTTAGAATTTAATATTGATGGTTTTAAAGTTCTTGTTGGTAAAAATAATAAGCAAAATGACTATCTAACGAATAAAGTTGCTAATAGCGGAGATTTATGGTTCCATACTAAAGATATTCACGGTAGCCATGTTATACTAAAAATAGAAAATGGAGTTCAACCTTCTCAAGAAACTATTAATAAAGTAGCTACTCTAGCTGCTAAATATAGTAAGGCTAGTCATTCTTCCAATATTCCTGTTGATTATACATTCATTAGGTATGTAAAAAGAATTACAAAATCTAAACCTGGAATGGTAAATTATACAAATTATAAAACTGTCAATGTCAATATTGATTAAGGACATTTCCTATATAATAAGAAAAGTATGCGTTAGCGAAAGCAAAGCTTTCGACGCATACATGTGCATATTCGCGAAGCGAAATGCACAGCCCAAGGTAACTTAACCTTGTTGCATAGTAAAAATCTTCGATTTTTACTATGCAATAACAGAGGTGGGTAAAAATTTACCCACCTCTGTTGAACTTAGCAGCTTTGTTGATTAACAACTAACTGCTTTGTCCCGAGGACCATTTTGAGCCCTTCCGCGAAATCATCGCTTAATGTAGCTCTTGCTGTTGCAACTGTCACACAGTAGGTATCACCAACTTTGCTGCAACCTCTAAGTGTACAACTTCTCTGATGTAAATAAGCTCTTACAATTTCTTTCTCGTTTTCATTTAAATTCCGTACTGTCATTACAAACAGTCCCCCTTAAAATAATATTGTGTGTCATCACATTGGATAACATCAATTATATTATACCACTTTATTCAGGATTTTGCAAATTTATGCTAATTATTCCCACTTTTAAGAATTTCTATTGCTTTTTGTAATTGAGTATCTTCTTCCTCTGTTATATCTGTTTTATGTTTTACTTCTTCTGGTAAATCTATTTCTTCGTCTGGATCTATACCAATTTTATTTATTTTATTGTGATTTGGAGTAAAATATTCATTTGTTGTCATCTTCAATCCACTTCCATCAGTTAAAGGATAAACTTTTTGAATTACACCTTTTCCATAAGTTGTTGTACCAACTAAAGTAGCTTTATTATTATCTTTTAATGCTCCTGCCATAATTTCTGAAGCACTTGCTGAATATTCATTAACCAAAAGTACTATTGGCATATTTATAATTGGATCTTTTTCTGATTTTGTTACTTCTTCTGCCTCATTTTTATCTGTAGTAATTAATAATGTAGAGCCTTTATTAGTAATTAGTTCTAATATTGCAATAGCTTCATCAACTAATCCCCCACCATTATTTCTAATATCTATAATTAAGCTTTCTATACCTTGTTCTTCTAAGTTCTTATAATTTTCTTCAAATTCTTGCGCACATCCACCCTCAAAGTCAGATATAGAAATATATCCTATATTATCCTCTATAATTTTTGAGTCAATATGGCTAATTAATATTTTTCTTCTTTCAACTTCAATTTCTTGAGTTTGACCATTTCTTTTTATTTCTACCTTTACCTTTGTTCCTTCTGGTCCTTTTATTTTATTTGTCATTTCATCTATAGTGTCTCCATTATATTCTACTCCGTCCACCTTTGTAATTATATCACCAGGTAATAATCCTGCTTCTTCTGCTGGTGATCCTTCCATTGGCTTAATTATGACTATTTCATTTGATTCTTTATATGCACTAATGTATATTCCAATTCCAACATAATTTCCTTCTGTCTCTTCCATTAAGTCTTCCATTTCTTTTTTTGTATAATATGTTGTATACTCATCTCCCAATCCGCTAACATATCCTTTTATAGCACTTTCTACCATTGCTTCATCGTCTATTTCTCCAATATACTCTTTTTCAAAAGCAGCTCTAAAATTCTGTAAAGTTTCTTCTAAACCTTCTAGGCTTGAATTTTTTTCTGCATACATTACTCCACCATTTTCAGATAAATATTTATATGTACAAAATGATGTTATAACTGCTGTTATAGCAACGCATACAACTACTAACATTATAATATTATAAATTCTATTTTTATTTTCCATTGTAACCTCCAATATATTTATATTACATTAATCTAATATAAATTCATTCTCTTTTCAAATAATCAAAGCAGGAATTTTTCCTGCTTTATTTAGGTTCATTTACAAATAATAGCGGATCCACAGTGTTTCCATTTACTCTTACTTCAAAATGCAAGTGCGGTCCTGTTGAATTTCCAGTAGAACCTGTTGCTAATATTACATCTCCTTTTTTTACAGTGGCTCCTTTTTCAGTTAATACACTTTGTCCATGTGCATATACTGTTGTAATGCCATTACCATGATCTATCATTACACAATTTCCATAGCTTCCTAATTCTCCTGCATGTGTAACGGTTCCATCCATCACAGCAATAACTGGTGCTCCATATCCTACATTTCCAATATCAATACCTTGGTGTAACTTAATTATACCTTGAATAGGGTGTTCTCTTGTTCCGTAATATGATGTAATCTGTGTTCCTGTCATAGCTACTGGCCATGGCATTGTTCCACCTGTATTTTGTATCTCCGCCGTTCCATAAGAAGAATTTGCTTTTATTTGTGATTCTATTAGAGCTGCTTCAATCTTATATTTTTGAATTTCATCATTGACTTTTTTTTCATCATCTGTAAGTTTTGCAATATATGCTTGTTGCATTGTTTTTGTATTTTTTAATATTATAGAAGTCTGCTCTGCTTTTGACTTTAATATTTTTAATTCTGCCTGCTCATTTTCTAATTTTTGTTTTGAATTTTCAATTATTTTCATTTGCTCTTCTACATCATCCATCAGTTTTGTATTATATTCTGTTAAATCTGCAAGCAAATGATATGTAGTAATAAATTCAGTTATTGATGTAGAAGATAATAAAACATCTAAATATGAAAGTTCTCCTAATTCATACATTACTACCAATTGTTCTTTTAATAATTGTTCTTTCTTTTCATAACTAGCAGTTACTAATTCCAAATTTTTAGTTGTCGTTTCTATTGAAGCTTCTAATTCTTCTAACTCTTTTCCCATTGATTCTACTTGATACTCATAATTAGAAATTTTATCATCTAATTTTTGAATTTCTATAACAGTATTTGTTAATTCTCCTTGTATGTATTCTAATTGGTCATTTGCTTCTTCTAATTTATTATCTACTTCTTCTTTTTGTTGATTTAAATCTAATTGAGCATTTTCGGCTCCATTAGAAAAAGAGCAGAAGGCTATTAATACGGTTATAATTAAGAACATAGATATTATCTTTCTCTTCATAGTTTTCTACTCTCCTCTTTTACAAGATTGTTTACATAATTTATTATAATATATTTTTAATAATAAATCAAGTTTGAAGGAACATCTACTAAACCACAATTTAGTGGATCCATTTCGTATGTATAATATGGTTGATATAATACTTCAAAATGTAAATGTGGTCCTGATCCTATACCAGAATTACCACTTTTAGCAATTAGATCTCCTCTTTGCACATATTGTCCTTCATAAACATTACTGCTATCCAAATGTTGATATCTTGTATATAAATCATCTGCATGTTTAATTAATACAAATAGTCCTCTTGCTCCTGTTTCCATTACGCTTAATACATATCCATCTGCAGAAGCATATACAGGAGTACCAATATCTACTCCAAGATCTATACCTCTATGGAAAGTACTTGCCCCTGCTGCTGGTGACTCTCTTGACCCATATCCAGATGTAACTATATTATAACCATAAGAGTTAGAAGAAAGTGGCCAGCCTAATACTCCATCAAAACTTCCATCATATATATCTCCAGCAGATTCTTGTTGTTTTCTTATTTCTTCATCTATTCTTTCTAGTTCTGCCTTATATTCTTCTATGTCTGCTTGTAAGCTTTTTTCTTCATCTGATAAGCTTTCTACCATATTTTCTTTTTCTGCCTTAGTTACCTGTAAACTAGCTTGTTTATTTTCAACTTCTTTTTTGGCAGAATTAAGTTCTTGCTTGTCCTCTTCTAATTCTTTTTTAGCCTTTTCTACTTCTGCACTTTCTGCTTCCAAAGAATCCAATAACTCATTGTCTGCTTCTGTTAAAGTTTGAACCATGTACATTCCAGATATAAAATCTGTTAAACTTTCAGATGATAATAATACATCTAAGAATGTTATTTGTCCTTTTTCGTAAATAGTAACTAATTTTTCTTCTAGTTCCTTTTCATTCTTTTTATATTCTTCTTCTAGTCTTTCTAAATCTTTTTCTTTGTTTTCAATATTTTCTTCCAAATCACTAATTTGATTGTTTAAATCTTCTATTTCTGCTTCTGCCTGATAAATCGAATCTTCAAGATCAGAAATTTCACCTAGTACGCTATCCTTTTCTTCTTCTATTTGATCCTTTTTTTCTGTTGCTTCATCTATTTTATCTTGATACTCTTGTTGCTCTTCAGTTAGTGCTATAGCAGTTGTATAAAAAAGTGGTTGTAAAAGCACTAATACTAAAAAAATTGAAATAATTTTTTTCTTCATCAGCTTCTTCCTTTCTTCTCCTTATACTTCCAAATATTTTTTCATAGATATTGCACTACCTATAGCACCAATGCCTATTCCTATAATTAAATAAACAACTAATAACCAATTAAATATATCTGAGAATGTTAATAATTGAACTGGTAATTGTATACTTACAAATGCTATAGCTATTTTCTCTGCTACATAATTATATATTCCACCTAATATTAACAAAGAAAATAATGCTGAAGCAATACCTATAATCATACCTTCTACCATGAAAGGCCATCTAATAAATCCATTTGTTGCACCAACATATTTCATAATAGAAATTTCTTTTCTTCTTGCATGTACTGTAAGTTTTATTGTATTCATGATTATGAATATTGAAATTAAAATAAGAATAACAATTATTACACCTGATACCATTTTTATTCCGTCTGCTACTTTTATTAGTGTATCTATAGTTTTTGAGCTTACTTCTATAGTATCCACAATTTCATATTGACTAATATTATTTTGTACCTCATCAACTTTTGTTAAGTCTGTAAGAGTTACTACATAAGATAATGGAAATGGATTTGCATCTCCTTCATATCTACTTAGTAAAGATTGTCTTTCCTTAAACATACTTTTTACTTGTGCCAATGCATCCTCTTTACTTCTAAAAGTTACACTATTTACATAGTCCATGTCTCTAATTGCATTTCCAAGTTCTTCTACTTGTTGTTCTGTTGCATCATCTTTTAAAAACACTGCAATTCCCTGTTGATCTTCTATAGTTTGTACCATGTAATTTACGTTTTCACCAATTATAAAAAATATACCTAGAACAAACATAGTAGCACACATAATTATAAATGATGCCATTGTCGATTTTTTATTTTTAAATATGTTTCTAAAACCTTCTCCTATTAAATAACCAAATATACTATATCTCACCGTTATACCCACCTTTTTTATCATCTCTTATTATGTTTCCTGATTCAATTTGAATAACCCTTTTTTTCATAGTATCTACAATATCTTTTGCGTGTGTTGCAACTACAACTGTGGTTCCTCTATTATTTATATCATTTAAAAGATTCATTATATCCCATGCAGTTTCCGGATCCAAATTTCCTGTTGGCTCATCTGCTATTAACATTGATGGATTATTAACTAGCGCTCTTGCTAAAGCAACTCTTTGTTGTTCTCCTCCTGATAGCTCATTTGGATAAACTTTTGCTTTATTACTTAGTCCTACTAAAGATAATACCATTGGTACTTGTCTTCTTATATGCTTTGGTGTTGCTCTTACTATGTACATAGCATAAGCTACATTATCATAAACTGTTTTGTCTGGTAAAAGTCTAAAATCTTGAAACACGATTCCCATGCTTCTTCTTAAAAATGGTACTCTTTTAGGTTTTAAAAAAGTAGTATCTTTTCCATTAATTATTATGTTTCCCTTAGTTGGCTCTTCTTCTTTTAATATTAATTTTATTAAAGTAGATTTTCCGTGATCCTGAACTACCTACTAAAAATGCAAATTCTCCTTTATCTATTTTAAAATTTGCATTATGAACAGCTTCAGTACCTGTGTCATAAGTTTTACTTACATTTCTAAATTCAATCATCTCAATAACTCCTTATTTGTAATTAAGACATTTTTTATCTAATTTATATTAATTCCCATTAATAATAACAATAAATAACTTTATTTGCAATACTTTTTTCTAAAAAAAACAGCATATTTTTAGCTTCTAGTTAGCTTTAATGCTGTTTTTCTCTCTTTTTCGCTATTTTATAAAATTTACACAAAATTCACAAATTACTAATTCTCGTCTAATAGTTTTTCGACTATTGAATCAGCATCTATTTTATAGTATTTCATTAATTCTTCTGCTTTCCCTGATCTACCAAATTGATCTTGTATTCCCATTCTAATTACCTTACATGGATATTCCTGTGTTAGTACTTCACATATTGCAGAACCTAATCCTCCAATAATATTATGATCCTCAATAGTTATAATTTTTTTAGTTTCCTTTGCACATTTTATAATCATTTCATTATCTATTGGTTTTATAGTGCAAACATCAACAACTCTTATATCTATTCCTTTTGTTTTTAATATTTCTTTTGCCTTCAAAGCTTCTGAAACTGTAACACCTGTTGCAAATATAGTTGCATCTGTTCCATCTCCTATTTGCACCATTTTTCCAATTTCAAAGTCTTGTTCTTTATTATATATAATTGGAGTTGCCAATCTGCATAATCTTAAATATACTGGTCCTTTTATTTTTGAAATTTCTTCAACTGCCCATCTTGTTTGTGTATCATCTGATGTACATATCACTGTCATATTAGGTATAGTTCTCATCAAACTTATATCTTCTATCATTTGATGTGTAGCTCCATCTTCTCCAACTGTTATTCCAGCATGTGTTGCACAAATTTTTACATTCAAATTAGGATATGCAATACTGTTTCTTATTTGATCATAAGCTCTCCCTGCAGCAAACATTGCAAATGTACTTACATAAGGTATTTTTCCAAAAGTAGATAAACCTGCTGCAATTCCCATTAAATTTTGCTCTGATATTCCTACATCAAAAAATCTATCAGGAAATTTTTTAGCAAATATATTAGTTTTCGTTGCACTAGATAGATCCGCATCTAAAACAACTATATCCTTATTTATTTCTCCTAATTCAGCTAACTTTTCTCCATAACTTTCTCTAGTAGCTTTTTTTATTTCCATAAGATAAACCTCCTATTTACACACTACAATAGTTTAATATAATTTGTATTTAGCTCTTGTATAGCTTTTTCATATTCTTCTTTATTAGGTGCTTTTCCATGCCATCCCACTTGATTCTCCATGAAAGAAACTCCTTTTCCTTTAATTGTTTTAGCTATAATAGCAGTAGGCATTCCTTTAACTTCTTTTGCCTTTTCAAAAGATATTATTAATTCTTCTATATCATGTCCATTAACATTTATAACATTAAAACCAAAGCTTTCAAATTTAGAATCTATATTTGTTAACCCTGCTACTTCTTTAATACTGCCATCAATTTGTAAGTTGTTATTATCAACAATAACGCATAAATTGTCTAATTTGTTTTTGCTTGCTGCCATTGCTGCTTCCCAAACTTGTCCTTCTTCTAATTCTCCATCTCCCATTAAACAGTATACTCTACATCCCATACTTTCCATTTTTGAAGCAATTGCCATTCCAACAGAAACGGATAATCCTTGTCCTAATGAACCTGTAGTCATATCTACTCCTGGAATTTTATTCATGTCAGGATGTCCTTGTAAATTACTATTTATATTTCTAAAATCATTTAATAGTTTTCTGTCAAAAAATCCTTTTTCTGCTAAAGTGCTGTATAGTGCAGGTGAACAATGTCCTTTTGATAAAACAAATCTATCTCTTCCTTCTGCTAGAGGCTCTTTAGGATCTAAATTCATTTGATTAAAATATAGTACTGTAAGGATATCTGCACAAGATAAAGAACCTCCTGGATGTCCAGATTTTCCATTATATACAGATTCTATAACCCCTTTTCTTATATCATTGGCTATTTTCTTTAAAGCCTCAACTTTTGTTATTTTCAATTACATTCCTCCTTTTTAACTTTAAATAATTTTTACAATATATTAATATTTAATTTAGAATTTTGGTAATCATATTCTATTTCTGCTCCACTAAAAATTTGTTTTAAATCATCTATTTTTATATTATAATAAACTTTATTTCTTTTAGCTTTATCTTCGCTAAATACAAGCTCATATTCTATTCCATTATATCTAAAGCCCTTCATCGTTCCTGCTTTATTATCTATTATTTCTACATTGTCTAAATTATTTAAAATATATCTAATATCTATTCTATATACTCCTTCGGGTGCATTGTATTTTGCTACTGTATAATTTTCGTATCCCTCTGGTGAATCTATACTTATATTTTTGCCATTTACAATTACTTTTAAACTTCGTGGAAAATAAACATTTTCTATTTCTTCTATTGGTATTTCTGACAAATCCTTATTTTCACGTTTCAAATAATCTATATACTCATATTTTTCATATCTTATATATTGATCTACATTATAATCTTTTTCATAGTAAACAGTACTCCAGTATTCATTAATTCGTAGTCGAGGGTATACTAAATATTTTCCCACATTACCTTCTATATATTGTTTTATTTCGTATAATTTACGTGTAGCTTCTTCTATTTGAGAATAATCTTCTATATCTATGTAAATATCATATTTAGTATATATAGGATATTTATTAAAGAATCTATCATTTTCTATGCTTTCTTCTATTGTCATTGCATATTTTATTTCTGCATTATCCCATTTATCAATAAAATATTTTACCGATAATTTACCATAATCTTCTTGTACTTCTCCAAAATATTTTACTACATTACAAACAATATCTTTGTTATCTTTAGGAGAGACCTTATATAATCCATTATCAGAATCATCTATTAGTTCTTCTGAAACTATAGTAAATTTTTTATCATAATTTCTCTCTAATTCTTTTACAATATTTATACTTTTTTCATCTGTAAAACTTTTAAACATTAATATAAGTGATATAAATACAAACAAATATAATAATATAGAAAATATAAAGCTTGGTACTAAAATTACCTTCATTGTTGTAGTAAGTCTTTTTACAAATTTATCAACTGATTTATAATCTTCTTTATTAAATTCTTTTATTTTTTCTTTTGGTACTTTATACATTTATTACTCTCATTCCTTTTTTAGGTATAAACCTGGCTCAAAAAGAATTAAATTTATCATTTTTGAGCCTTTATTCCCTTTTATTCTACACTTTTTAATGACTCAATCATATCTATATTTTTCAACGCAAAATATGTAGTTACATTTATTATTGCTGCAAATACAGCAGTTAATACTATTCCATAAATATAGCTTAATACATGTACCTGAGGATTAAACATTAAAATATCTAATTCGCATGTTTTTATTATATATGATGTTAAAACATATCCTCCAAGTAATCCTAAAAGTATTCCTATAATAGTTAATATTATTGTCTCTCTTGATACATAATCATATACTTCTTTATTGTAAAAGCCTAATACTTTAATTGTGGCAAGTTCTCTTATTCTTTCACTTATATTTGTATTTGACAAATTATATAGAACTACAATTGCTAGCAATCCAGCAGCTACTATTAAAATCCAAACAACGAAATTCATATTTTCCATTACATCATTAAAAATATCTTTTGTATCTGATGTAAATCCTATAGTAGAAACATTTTCTTCACTATCTAATATTTCTTTTCCTAAATTATTTTCCTGATCCTCATTTAATTCTGCAGTATTAGCATAAATAGTATTATATTCTGGCTCTTCACAATATAATTTTTCATATAATGTTGGAGACATATAAATATAGTGCATAATATAGTTTTCTGTTATTTTATCAACTTTGGCATCAACTTCAATATCATCTGCATTTCTTAATCTAATTGTATCTCCTTCATTTATATCTAATAATTTAGCCAATTTTTCTGTTAAAATAATACCTTCATCATTTAATAAATATTTTTCTTCATCATCTTTTCTTGGTTTTAATGTTATATATTTTTCTAATTCATTTACATCTTTTGGCACAATTAATTGAATACTTTGGTTGTTATCGTCTTTAACTATCTCTACAGATTGCATATTTAATTCTAAAGCATCGGTTATTTTCTCATTTTGCTCTATACTTTCTAATAATCCTTCAGATTTCTCACTATCTTTTAACGAAATATTTAAATCATATTTAAATATTTCTCCATATTGCGCTGGTACCATATATCCAATAGCATCTCTCAAACCAAATCCAGCAATAATTAATGATGTACATCCCATTACTCCAATTATTGTCATTAAAAATCTTTTCTTATACCTAAACAAATTTCTTGCTGTAACTTTGTGTGTAAAGTTTAGTCTAGACCATATAAAATTTATTCTTTCTAATAAAACTCTCTTTCCAGGCTTTGGTGCTTTAGGTCTCATTAACGTTGCAGGAGTTTGCGCTAGTTCTTTCACACAAGAATAAATTGTTGCCCCTAAAGTGCATGCAGCAGCAGCTAAAAGTCCTATTAATGCATATCTTACATTAAATTCAACTATTACTGGCGGAAGATTATACATCATGCCATACATATCAGCTATAATCTTAGGTAGAATATTAAATCCTATTAACATACCAATTATAGCCCCAATAACTGTTGCCAAAGTTGCATACACTAAATATTTTCCTGCTATTTGTACTTTAGTATACCCTAATGCTTTTAAAGTTCCTATTTCTCCTCTTTCTTCTTCTACCATTCTACTCATTGTAGTTAAACTTATTAATGCTGCAACAACGAAAAATACAACTGGGAAAACAGAAGCAAGTTTTGCAACTCTATCTGTATCTTGTATATAACTTGCATATCCAACATTTTGATCTCTATCTAAAATGTACCATTCTGGTTTTTCAATTTCTAGTAGTTCTTTTTTTGCATCATTTAGCTTGTCTTCTGCTTTTTCTATTTCTTCATTGAATTCTTTTCTTGAGTCTTCTAGTTTCTTTTCATTTTCACTTATTTCTTTTTTACCATCTTCTATTTCTTCTTGTGCTAAATACAATTGGTTATACGTTTCAGTTATTGTACTTTCAAGTTTATCTTCTTGCTTTTCTAATTCATCTTTTGCATTTTCTATTAATTTTTCATTTTTAGCTAATTCATCTTTAGCATTTGTAATAGCATTTTGCAAAAGTTTAATTGTATTATCTAAATCAGAAATTCCTTGATTTTTAAGTTCATTTTCAATAGAAGAAATAGTCATATTTAATACATAAATTTCCTTACTCAATGATTCAATATTTTCTTGTATTTCTTGGATTCTTTCTGCATCTGTTATAGGATCAAGAGTAGCCAATTCTTCATTTAATTCTTTTATTTCATTTTGTTTAGTATTTAAATTACTTTTAGCAGTATTATACTGTGTTTGTACATTTTTTAACTTTTCTAAATCATCATTATATTCTTCTATTTGGTCTAAAGCCTCTTGTTTGGCTAAATTAAATTCTTCCTCTTGACTTTTTAATTCTTGCTTTGCATCTTCTAACTGTTCTCTAGCATCAGCAAACTCACTATCCGCTGTAGCCCAATTATTATTTAATTCTCTTTCTCCCGCTTCTAGTTTATCTTTTGCATCCTCTAATTTCTTTTCTGCATCATCTAACTCTTTTTCAGCTTTTTCTTTTTCATCATCTAATTCTTTCTGAGCATCTTCTATTTTTGAATTAGCTTTATCATATATTTCATTATATCTTTCTTCTTTTCTATCTTCAGCAATGTTTTCTATTTCTGTTTTTACTTTTTCTATACTTTCATCATATTCATCTTCATAAGAACGAAGTTCCTTAGCTCCAGCTACAGTTATATAAGCATTTGTATATATTTCTGAATTTATATTATCATTTGCTATATACATATAATAGTCTATTACTCCAGACCCCAACTTAGTGCTCCCTCGTTCTTCCGATATATATAATGGTGAACTTACTGTACCAACTATTGTTAGTTTATTTTCCTTTAAAGCATCTTTTTCATTGCCATCATCATCTTGTATTTTATCTGTAATTACTTCAACTGTATCTCCTATTTTATGACCTGTAAGATTTAAAAATCTAGTTTCTACCACACATTCGTTATTATTCTCTGGCAATCTTCCTTCTTCAATTACAAGTTTATTAATATCTGTTGGCATTGTTTCTAATTTTACAACAACTTCTTCATCTCCAGAATTTAAAATAGCATCTAATTGATATGAAGTTTCTACTTTTTCTACACCTTCTATTTTTTCCAATGATTCTTTATCCGAATTAGTTAATCCTAAAGTAGATATTACTTGAATATCCATACCATTTTGATCATCAAAATACTTATCCAATGTTATTTTCATATCAGGACTTGCTGCTTTAATTCCAACAAAAAAGCCCACTCCCAATAAAACAATTAGCATTATTGAGAGAAATCTTTTATATGTATTTTTTATTTCCATAGCTGCATCTTTATACAAGGCTTTTTTCATCAAAAATTTCCTCCTTTACAATTCTTTAATTGTTACTCTCTCGTCCCCTATTAATTCTTTAAATTCTTGTAAAGTATTTTGGTTTAAAAATACTCCTCCAGCCATTGCAAATTTATCTCCGTTTTCAATTTGAATTTGAATATTATTTCTATCTCCACTAAAGAATTTTATTGCACCTTTTAATCTGTTTTTCAAATTTTCATTTAAATCAGTAATATTTATATTTAAGACTTCTTTCTTTTTTACAACAAACTCTTTTATATCTCTTGCAACTATTTTTGTTGCTTCATCCTCCCTAACACTAAGTCTTCCATCTATTTGAACTATATTATCTTCCAAAAGAATTGTTGAACAGTTTTGATAACAACTTTCAAATACTATAATCTCTACTGAACCATATAAATCTTCTACTGTAACAAATGCCATTATCTTATTAGTTTTTGTATATTTCTTTTTAACACTTGTAATTATTCCTGCAAATGTAACCTGTTCGCCATCTCTATGAGTACTATATCCTTTTTCTTCTATGTCTATATTTATCTCACGCATCTCAAGACTATTTATATTTGTTTGAGCTTCTATTTGAGTTCTTATATTTTCAAGTGGATGTCCTGAAATATATAGCCCTAACATTTCTTTTTCCATTGATAATAATTCTTTTTCTGGAAATTCTTTCAAGTTTACATAAGTGTATTTCATTTCATTTAGTGTTTCTTCATTTTCTCCACCCAAATCAAACATGGTAACTTGACCTGCAAAACTTTTTTTGTTTGAATCTGCAATACTATCTACAATTCCCTCAAAAGATGCTAATAGAGTACTTCTAGTTTGTTCAAATTCGTCAAAAGCTCCAGCTTTAATTAAACTTTCTAAACATTTTTTATTTACTGATGCATCTTTAATTCTTTCACAGAAATCAGCAAAATCTTTAAATTGTCCATTTTTTTCTCTTTCTGATACAATTTCGTCTACTGCTGCTGTTCCTACATTTTTAATACTGCCTAATCCAAAACGAATTTTATTATTGTCTACAGTAAATCTTGTATAACTTTTGTTTATATTTGGTTTTAATATTTCTATATGTAGTCTTTTACATTCATCTATATATGCTGGTATTTTATCCAAATTTCCTAAAAAGCTGTTTAAAGTTGCTGCCATAAATTCAGCTGGATAATAAGCTTTTAAATATGCAGTTTGGTAAGATACCACAGCATAAGCAGCTGCATGTGATTTGTTAAAAGCGTATTTTGCGAACTCTGCCATTTCGTCAAATATCTTATTGGCAGATACTTCATCTATGCCATTTCTTATACAACCTGGAATTATTACATTTCCATTTTCATCAGTCTGACCATATATAAAATATTCTCTTTCCTTAGCCATAACATCAAGTTTTTTCTTTCCCATTGCACGTCTTACCAAATCAGCTCTTCCTAAAGAATATCCGGCTAAATCTCTTACTATTTGCATAACTTGTTCTTGATATACCATACATCCATAAGTAACTTCTAATATTGGTTTTAATGCTGGATGTGTATATACGGCATGCTCAGGATCTTTTTTGTTGGCAATATATCTTGGTATTTGATCCATTGGGCCAGGTCTATATAATGATACCCCTGCGATAATATCTTCTAAGCAATCTGGTTTTAATTCCTTCATGAAGTTAGTCATTCCTTGACTTTCAAACTGGAATATTCCCATTGAATTTCCATTTTGCCATAGCTTATATACATTTTGGTCGTTCATATCTTTGTCAAATTCTACATCTACATTTTTATCTTTCTTTACTAAATCAATAGTATCTTTTATTACTGTTAAAGTACGTAAGCCTAAGAAGTCCATTTTCAACAATCCTAATTCTTCAAGTGTTGTCATAATATATTGTGTTGAAATAGCCCCATCTCTAACATATAATGGTACATAATTTACTACTGGTTCTTTAGTTATAACAATTCCACATGCATGTGTAGAAGCCTGTCTTGGCATTCCTTCTAGTGCCATTGCTATATCTATTATTTTTTTTGTTTCATCATTATTTTCGTATAATTCTCTTAATTCTCTATTTTGCTCTAAAGCTTTCTTTATAGTTATATGTAATTCATTTGGAATCATTTTTGCAAGCTTATCAGCCTCTGAATATGGAACATCAAGTGCTCTACCAACATCTCTTATTACCATTCTTGCAGACATTGTACCAAATGTAATAATTTGTGACACATTATCATATCCATATTTTTTGCATACATATTCTATTACTTTATCTCTTTTTTCATAACAAAAATCCACGTCAAAATCTGGCATGCTTATTCTTTCTGGATTTAAAAATCTTTCAAAAATAAGTCCATATTTTATTGGGTCAATATCTGTTATACCTATTGAATAAGCAACTAATGACCCTGCTCCTGAACCACGTCCAGGTCCTACAGGTATATCATGGGTTTTAGCATAATTTATATAATCCCAAACTATTAAGAAATAGTCTACATATCCCATTTTTTCAATTACACTTAATTCATAATTTGCTCTTTCTTGTATCTCTGTAGATATTGATTTTCCATATCTTTTTATTAATCCATCATCACATAGTTTTTTTAAATAGTCAAAATGTGTGTTATAACCTTCTGGTACATCATAATTAGGTAGAATTGTATGTCCAAACTCAAATTCAACATTACATTTATCTGCTATTTTTACAGTATTTTCTATAGCTTCTGGAACATTTTTAAAATACTCACTCATTTCTTCAGGAGATTTAACATATAATTCATCTGTTTCAAATCTCATTCTGTCTGGATCATTCATTCTTTTGCCAGTTTGAATACATAAAAGTACTTCATGGTTATAAGCATCTTCTCTTTTTAAATAATGTGCATCATTTGTCGCAACTAATGGAATATCTAATTCTCTTGATAATTCTATTAATTTTTGATTTACTAAAACTTGTTCCTTTATTCCATTGTTTTGAATTTCTAAATAATAATCATCACCAAAAACATTTTTAAACCATAATGCAACCTTTTTAGCTTCTTCCATGTCATTTCTTAAAATAGCCTGATTTAATTCACCAGCTAAGCATGCACTACAACATACTAATCCTTCATGATATTTTTCTAATATTTCTTTATCTATTCGTGGTTTATAATAAAAGCCCTCTGTATATCCTAAAGATACCAATTTTGCTAAATTTTTATAACCATTATTATCTTTTGCTAATAATATTAAATGATTATACTTTGAATCTAGTTCTGGATCCTTATCATGTCTAGTTCTTGGTGCAACATAAACTTCACAACCAATTATAGGTTTTACTCCTGCTGCTTTACATGCTTTATAAAAATCAATAGCTCCAAACATAACACCATGGTCTGTTATAGCCATTGCATCCATTCCCAATTCTTTTGCTCTTATTGGTAAATCTTTTATTCTATTTGCTCCATCTAATAAACTATATTCACTATGTATATGTAAATGCACAAAGTTAGACATATTTATTCACATTCCTTTCCTAATGCACAAACACGGTTGTAAAGAATTAAAATAATTATTTTTTCAACCTTTTTTCGTTCTCTATTTTTTCAATATAATTATATTACATAAGCGAAAAAAATAAAAGATGAATAATCAAAATATTTTAACATTTTAATCATTCATCTAAAAAAATCTTATACATTAAATCTAAATAAAACTATGTCTCCATCTTGCATAATATACTCTTTTCCTTCAGATCTTACAAGTCCTTTCTCTTTGCAAGCTAGCATAGATCCTTCTCTTATTAAATCATCATAAGATACAATTTCTGCTCTAATAAAACCTCTTTCTATATCACTATGTATTTTTCCTGCTGCTTTAGGTGCTTTTGTTCCTTTCTTTATTGTCCATGCTCTAACTTCTGGTTCTCCTGCTGTTAAAAATGACATTAATCCTAACAAATCATAACTAGACTTTATAACTTTATCTAATCCAGATTCGTTAAGTCCTAAAGCTTCAAGCATTTCTTTTTTGTCATTTCCCTCCAGTGTCGCTAGTTCTTCCTCTATTTTTACGCACAAAGGAACTACTTCTGCATTTTCACTTTTTGCATACTCTACAACTTGTTTTACATTTTCATCATTAAACGGATCTTCCAATTGATTTTCTGATACATTTGCTATGTATAAAATTGGTTTCATTGTTAATAAATATGTATCTTTTAAAATTTCTAGCTCTTCCTCTGTAAAAGATATTGTTCTGGCAGATTTGCCGCTTTCTAAAGTAGTTTTGATTTTTTCTAATAAATCTAATTCTTCTTGATATTTTTTATCAGCTTTTAATTTCTTTTTAGCATTATCTATTTTTTTGTCAACAGCTTCTATATCTGCAAATATTAATTCTAGATTTATTGTTTCTATATCTCTTAATGGATTTATACTTCCATCTACGTGAACTATATTACTATCTTCAAAGCATCTAACAACTTCTACTATACTATCCACTTCTCTAATATGAGATAAAAATTTATTTCCTAATCCTTCTCCTTTACTTGCTCCCTTTACTAAACCAGCAATATCTACAAACTCTATAACTGCATGAGTTACCTTTTCTGGATTATACATTTCTGCTAATTTATCCAATCTTTCATCAGGTACTGGAACAACTCCCACATTTGGTTCAATAGTACAAAATGGATAGTTTGCACACTCTGCACCTGCTTTAGTTA
The DNA here is from genome assembly GCA_944390395.1 of uncultured Clostridia bacterium. GTDB lineage: Bacteria > Bacillota > Clostridia > TANB77 > CAG-508 > CAG-273. The sequence continues at coordinate 19,262 of CALXPY010000003.1, forward strand.
TAGCATTAAATAAAGTACTTTTTCCTACATTAGGTAACCCTACTATTCCCATTTTCATGTTTTATTCCTCCTACTATATTTCATTGTTGAATTCCGTTTTTACACTTTTTTATTATATCATTAAAGTTAAAATTTTACTATATATTTGATAATATTTTGAAAAATTAATTTTTCTCCTAAGTATTTACATAAAATTGTACTAAGAGATTTACATCATATATCTTCTATAGTATAATATTAATTGTAACATAAATACATTGATTTATATCTTTACATTATGAAAGGATGTTTGATTTTATGTATAATTGTAGAATCAATTGTGAGTTTATCTGTAATAATATTATACAATTGTTAAAAATACGGAAAAGAAAAAATGACATTAAAATTTTTACATTAAGTTCTCTTATTAAGAATCATCAAAATACGCTTTTCGTAAAATTGGTACAAGATGCCTATTTTGTAACAGAATGTATCAGTAAAGACTATCCAAAATATTTTGAGTGGTATTGGACAAAAGGTATCCCTCGAATATTTAATGGTACAGGAGAAGCTATTATTTGTACAATCAACAATAAAATAGCTGGCGTTGCAATTTTAAAGAGAGATAAAACTGAAAGTAAAATTTGTACTTTTTTAGTGGTAGAAAAATATCGTGGTAAACATATAGCTACCAAAATATTAGAGCAAGCTTTTAAGTACCTTGGTACAACAACTCCTCTAATCACAATGTCAGAAAACAAAGCCCCGATGTTTAAACATATCATAAAAAAGTATAATTGGAAGTTAACAAAAATTAATTATAAGAAACTTTATAATATTAATTCTCGTGAATTAATATATAATGGAAAACTTACTAAGTGATTCTCCTTATATTTGAATCAACCAAACACACTCTTAAGTTCAAATGAATTTTTGAGTGTGTTTTCATTAAATTTTTTCTATACGTATTCCAAGAACTCCATATTGTTTTTGTTTTTCTGTTGTATAAAATTCTTCTAATGATTCTAATAACTCTTGCTTTGTCATCGAATTATCCGCCAAAATTTCTATATTAAAATCATTAAATAATTCTTTGAAAGTATTATACTTTAGTAAATCTATAACTTTCACTTTCATCTCAATTTCTAATTCTGGTTCCTTTTGGAAAACTATAATATCTCCTATATTTATTTTTTGCCTTTTTTCATCAAAAAGTCGTAATTCAATTCTTTTTGTTCCCTTATCAATATAATCAAAATATTTAGGTTGCAATTTTAATACATGTTCCATTATATCTAAAACTCCTTTCTTAACAAAGCTTTTCTAGTATAGGGAAAAGTGATTTTTTCTATACTAGAAAAAGGAGAGTTACGTGTGAACTCTCCAAAATAATTTAAATACTTATTAAACTCATATATTATAATTTAAATAAATAATTTTTGGAGCTTCCAGCCAGAATCGAACTGGCGACCCCAGCCTTACCATGGCTGTGCTCTACCTACTGAGCTATAGAAGCATATACTTACCAAAAATATATACATAAATTATATTTCTGGCATTTCTTTTATTGCTTTTTTTCTAATTCTTTGAATAGCATTATCTATTGACTTTACAGGAGTATCTAATTCCTCTGCTATTTTATTATAACTTTCACCTTTAATATATCTAAATAATACTTTCTTTTCAAAATCACTTAATGCATTTTCTATTGCATTTTCTATATGATTATAATATTCTTTCTTTGTTAGTGTCTCTAATGGATCTTCAACAGTAGCATTATTATATATTTCCAAAAGAGTAGTGTCACTATCGCTTTGTTCACTATCATAAGCATTCATATTAAGCGATAAATATGAATTTAATGGTATATGCTTTTGTCTATTAGAAGTTTTTATAGCGGTAATTAATTGTCTTTCTATACAAATACTTGCAAAAGTTCTAAATGAATTTTGCATTCCTGGCTTATAGCTCTTTATAGCTTTAAATAAGCCAATTAATCCTTCTTGTATAATATCTTCTTTTTCTGCGCCTATTATATAATATTTATTAACTCTTAGATTTACTAAATCTTTATACTTATTAATTAAATAATCTAGAGCTTGTTTATTTCCTGTTTTTGCTATATCTATTACTTCTTCATCTGACATATTGTTATAATCTAAATCTGAATGAAAAAAAACATTATTATTGCTCATACTTTGTATGTGCCCTCCTAAGATGTACTATGCTTGTATTATATGTCACTCTAGGATTTAATGTCAATAGAAAAGTCCAAAAATTTTCAAAATCTGAGCATTTTTGAAGTTGTTTTTCGTAAATTAAACTAATAAATATTAATTAACCAAATTATTTATTACATTTTCTAAATTTTCTATAAAGTTTACTATTATATCTTCTCTACTAAAATCCTTTTTAAATTCTTCCTTTAATGATGTAGCTATATCTTTTATTTCTACATTAAACTCTACCTCATTTACATTGAATCCTACGCCTATTAAAATATAATTAACTTTTTGTTTTATCAAGCCTGTTTCTACTAAAAATCCAGCAATCTTTTTGTTATTAATAATTAAATCATTTGGCTTTTTTATGTTCAAATTTATATTATACAAATCTTGTATAGTTTTTTGCATAGCTCTTGCGACATCTATTGTTAAATTGTTAAGTTTATTTACATCTACATTTGGATATACAGTAATTGTCATAGTAATATTTTTCCCGATGTTTGAGTACCAATTTCTACCATTAGTTCCTATTCCTTTAGTTTGGTTATCAGTAATTACAATAGTTCCATTTTTCAAATTATTATTTACCATTTCTTTTGAATATTTTTGAGTAGAGTCAATTTCTTTAAAATATATAATGTTTTTTCCTATATATTTAGTTCTAGCGTTTTTTATTTTTTCTAAATCCATATCACATTCCTTACTACTTATAAAACGGCAATAGAATTATTGCCGTTTATGCAGTTCCTAATTTTTTATTTGTACTTGTTCTTTTAGTTTTAGCCTTTTTAGGCTGTTCTTCTCTGTTATTATTAATTATAATTTTTGGTGCCTCTTTGTTTGCTACAGTTTCCTTTGTAATAATGCATTTTTCTATTTTTGGATTTGATGGAACTTCAAACATAATGTCTCTCATAATTTCTTCAATTATAGAACGTAATCCTCTAGCACCTGTTTTTCTTTCTATTGCTTTATCTACTATTAGTTCTAATGCTTCAGTTTCAAATTCCAATTCTACATTATCCAATTCAAATAATTTTTTATATTGTTTTATAAGAGCATTTTTTGGCTTTGTAACTATGTCTATTAACATATTTCTATCTAGTTCTTGTAAAGTAGCTATTATAGGTAATCTTCCTACAAATTCAGGAATTAAACCAAATTTTAATAAATCTTGTGGTAACAATTGCTCAAATACTTTATATTTATCTATGTCATTGTTACTTTCTATTTTAGCACCAAATCCTATTGATTTCTTTCCAACTCTATCTTTTACAATTTTTTCTAAACCTTCAAAAGCTCCTCCACAAATAAATAAAATATTTTCTGTATTTATTTGGATAAAATCTTGATGAGGATGTTTTCTTCCACCTTGTGGCGGAACTGAAGCTATAGTTCCTTCTACTATTTTTAATAAAGCTTGTTGTACTCCTTCTCCACTAACATCTCTGGTTATAGATGGATTTTCTGATTTTCTAGATATTTTATCTATTTCATCTATATAAATTATTCCTTTTTCAGCCTTTGATACATCATAATCAGCTGCTTGAATTAATTTTAATAAAATATTTTCAACATCTTCGCCTACATATCCAGCCTCAGTTAGAGTAGTTGCATCAGCAATTGCAAATGGTACTTTAAGAATTTTAGCTAGTGTTTGAGCTAGAAGGGTTTTTCCACATCCAGTAGGTCCTAACAATAAGACATTGCTTTTTTGTATTTCAATATCATCGTTGTCTTTTTTGCTGTTAATACGTTTATAATGATTATAAACTGCTACAGATAGTGTTTTTTTAGCTTCTTCTTGGCCTATTACATAAGAGTCTAAAATATCTTTTATTTCTGCTGGAGTAGGTAATTTTTCGTTTTCATTTATAGTATAACTTAATTCTGTATCTTCATATAGATCATCTTCTAAAATATTATTACATACTTTTATACATTCATCACAAATGTAAACTCCTGGTCCTGCAATTATTCTTTCTACTGCATCCTGTGATTTTCCGCAAAATGAACATTTAATGTTTTGACTTTTATTATTTGCCATTTCGTAATTCTCCTTCTTTAATTTATTTAAGCTCTTTTATCCATTATACCATCTATTAATCCATATTTTAATGCTTCTTCAGCTGTCATGTAATTATCTCTTTCTGTATCTCTGTTAATTACATCGAGTGGTTGACCAGTTCTTTCACTTAAAAACTTATTCAATTTTTCTCTTGTCTTAACCATGTGATCAGCATGTATTTTTATTTCTGTAGTTTGACCAGAAAGACCTCCTCCACCAATTAATGGTTGATGAATTAATATTTCTGCATTAGGTGTTGCAAATCTTTTACCTTTTTCACCTGCTGCTAAAAGCACAGCTCCCATACTTGCTGCCATTCCTATACATATTGTAGAAACAGGGCATTTAATATAATTCATTGTATCTACAATTCCCATTCCATCTGTTATTGATCCTCCAGGACTATTTATGTATAAAGAAATTTCTTTATCTGGATCTTCTGACTCTAAGAATAATAATTGTGCTATTACTAAACTAGCAGATGTTTGATTTACATCTTCTCCTAAAAATATAATTCTATCTTTTAATAATCTTGAAAAAATGTCATAAGATCTTTCTCCTTTTGCAGTTTGTTCAATTACATAAGGTACTAAACTATTAATTTCTTTCATTAAAATTCCTCCTTAAAGATATATTATTATTTTATAAGTTAAAAAGTTAGTGGTAAAAACAATATTTTTTAAATACTCTATATTTTCCCCCTAACTTTTATTTATATTATTTCATTTTTGCATTTTTTACTAAGAATTCTATAGCTTTTTCAACTTTCATATTGTCTCTAGTATATTTTTTTACATTTTCATTATTTAACAATTCTTCTTCTTTTTGTCCATAATTCTTAGCCATTTCTTTTAATCTGTCTTCTAATTCTTTGTCATCAACATCAATATTTTCAGCTTTAACAACTGCTTCTAATACTAATCTATATTTTACATTTTTGCTTGCTTGATCTTCAAAATCTTTTCTTATATCAGCTTCTTTTTTACCTGTTAAGTCAGTATATTGTTTTAATGTTAATCCTTGATACATCAATCTTTGTTCAATATCCTTCATCATGTTATCTACTTCTGTTTCAATCATTCCAGAAGGAATATCTACTTCTGCTTTTTCACTTACTGCTTCTATAGTAGCATCCTCTTTCTCTATTTTTTCTCTTTCTTTATTTTGATTTTCAAGTTTTTCTTTTATACTATTTTTTAATTCTTCTAATGTATCAAATTCACTTACATCCTTGGCGAATTCATCATCTATTTTTGGTAATTCTTTCTTCTTTATTTCATTTACTTTTACTTTAAATACAACATCTTTACCTGCTAAATCTTTTGAAAAATATTCATCTGGGAATTTTAAGTTTAAGTCTTTTTCTTCATCAACTTTCATTCCTATAACTTGATCTTCAAAACCTGGTATAAATGTATTGCTTCCAATTGTTAATTCATGATTTTCTGCTTTTCCACCTTCAAATGGCTTACCATCTAAAAATCCTTCAAAATCAATTACAGCTATATCATCTTTTTGAACTGGTCTATCTTCTATTGTAACTAATCTTGCATTTTTCTCTGCCATTAGATTTAATTCTTGATCTATATCTTTGTCAGATACATTATACTCAATTTTCTTAATTTCTATACCTTTATATTTTCCTAATTTTACTTCTGGTTTTGTTTGTACTTTTGCAGTAAATATTAAGTTCTTTCCTTTTTCCATTTGTTTAATATCAATATCAGGTCTGCTAACAGCTTCTATATTATTTGATTTAATAGCCTCATCATATATTTCTGGTACTAATTCATTAAATGCATCTTCATAAAAGATTTCTGCACCATAATATTGCTCTACAATACTCATTGGGGCTTTACCTTTTCTAAAACCTGGTATATTGAAATATTTAGCATTTTTTGTATATACTTTTTTCATTGCATCTTCAAATTTTTCTGCCTCTATTTCAAAATTCAATTTTACTTCATTCTTGCTTTCTGTGTTTTCTACCTTAATATCCATTTAAAATTCATTCCTTTCAAAAATAATTAGCTTTACCATTATATCATATTTTACAAAAAATGCAAGTACAAAGTATTTTTATTTTGCATTATTCGTAATTTTATGTTATCATATAGTTATAGACTACTTATTTTTATTAGTCTTAAGATTGCATAAAGTTAAAGCTTATCTTTTCTTTGATTTTATGTAACTAATAAAATCCTCTTTTATTCTTAATGGGCAAGAGAATTAATCTGGTTTTTATTAATATTAATTTTTGACATTTTCATGTCAGAGTAGGAGGTTTTAATGGAAGAAGAAGATCTTAATTTAGTATTTTTGAATAAAATTGTAAAACTATGTAAAATGGGAATGACTTCAATCGAATTTGTTGTAGAAAAAATGAAAAAAGGAACTCTAAAAGATATTTTAAATAATCAACACTCAAGATACCAAGTTTTTCTAGAAGATGCTTTAAATCTATTTAAAAAATACAATATTGAGCCAGAGAAATTTGAAATTGAAGAAAAAATGTTAATTTGGCCAGGTGTAAGATTTAATAATTTAACCAGTACAAATGATGATTATATATCAGATTTAATACTCCAAGGGTACTATGTAGCTGCATCTGACATACATAAAAAGATGAGGCTAAATATGAATTTAAAGCCAGAAGTAAAAGAACTATTAGATAATTTTTTAACATTTATAGATGTTAATATTAAAGAGTTAAGAGTTTTCTTATAGTATAATTTTGAAAACTAAAGAAGCTGTCAGTTTTGATAGCTTCTTTAATATATATTTTTAGTTCTTATTTAATATACAATGTTGGATCTAACTGTTCATTATCTTTAATTAATTCGAAATGAAGATGTGGTTCGTCAGCTATTTCAAAAGTTGCAGTATTTCCAACTGTACCAATAGTTTGATTTTGTTTAACTTTCTCTCCTTCAACTACAAATTCTGTAGATAACAAATTAGAATATACTGTTTCATATCCATTAACATGTTCTATTACTATAGTAAGTCCATATCTAGGATCATTTTTTATAGATTTAACAGTTCCTTCTGCTGCTGCTTTAACAATAGAGGTTTTATCTGCTTTAATATCAATTCCATTATGTGTTGTCCAAACTTCTAAAGTATCTGAATAAACTAATTTACTTTTAGCAAATTCCTTGATTATATCGCCTTGTACCGGCTTTATAAAAGTAGGATCCTTAACTTTTTCTTCTTCATTTTCCTTTTTTGTTTCATTACTTTTTCCTTCATTACTAGATGATGTGTTTTCTTCTTTATTTGTAACTGTACTTGTATTTATTGCTACTTTAGTAACATTTTCTTCTTCATTTGTTTCGTTATCTGCTTCATCATTTGTCTCTTCTTTTACTTCATTAACTGTCTTCCCATATTGTGTACTTGTTTCTTCTATTTCAGTATTTAATTCTAAATTTTCTGAATTAAATTCACTCAATTTTGTTGGCTCATCAATACTATTTCCATAAACATAAAAGGTTATGATAAAAGCTAATATAGCTAATGCTAATACTCCTATTGCAATATAAGTTATTTTTTTTGAGTCTAAGCCATCATCTGGTATTCGTCTGCTATCTCTTCTCATAAATAAAATTCCTCCTTAATTTTTCTTTAGTATAAGTATTTACATTTTTGAGAAATTTATACAAAAATTTTCTACATATCTTTTATTTCTACTCCAGTATAAAAATGTTTTATTATATCTTCGTAATTATAACCTTGTTTTGCTAAACTATCTGCTCCGGTTTGGCTCATACCAACTCCATGACCATATCCAGTAACTTCAAATTTTATATTGTCGCTTTCGATTGTTATTTTAAAATTAGCTGATCTTAAACCAAATAAAGACCTTACCTCGACGCCAGAAAATTCTAAGTTTCCAATCTTTATTTTTTTAACTCTATTGCCATCAGTATATTCTTCTATTTTCATACAATCTTTTTGGCTAAAATCTATTTTAAAATCAGAGTGCTCTTTTTTTATTATTTCTTCAAATTCCTTTTTAGAAACTGTTTTTGAAGACGCATATTGAGAATATGCATCTTCACCAGATGTTTCTACTGCCTGTAAGTATGGATATCCGCTTCCTCCCCAAACATCTAATGGTGCTTCAGTAGTACCACCACTATTAGAATGAAAAAAAGCATTTATTGGTTCTCCATTATATAAAATTATTTTTCCTTGAGTATTGTTTACAGCATTAACAATTTTGTTCCAATTTTCTTCTCTTTCTTCATCTTTCCATTTATTTAATCTATCGTCCTTAGATATCCAGGCTTGACAACATGTTGAATCATCACAAATATCAGCGTCTTTGTCTCCATGTTTTCCTTTATTATGTATTATTTTATAAATAGTATACGTTCTCGCAACAACAGCTTGCGCTTTTAGTGCTTCTTCTTCAAAACTTGCTGGCATCTCAGCACTTACTACACCATATAAATACTCATCTAATTTTATTTCTTCTACTTTTGATGTGTCTTTATGCAGTAATTTTATAGTATTATAATCCTTATAATTATATGTAGATTTAGTCACTTCGTTTTGCACAATATCGTTTTCTGTATTACTATTTTTTTTATCCATATTTACATCAGTAAATATGATTGGGATTAAAAAACAAATTAATATTACTAACACAAAATATAAATAGATTTTTTTCACCTTACTCACATTCCTTGCTTAAAGCATAAATCTGGTTAAAAAATTAATTTATTTATCTTTCAACCTTGCTTATACTATTAAATTGCCAATTTTAATTTTAGATTTTCTAAAATTCTCTTTTCCATTCTAGATACTTGTACTTGAGATGTTCCCATAATTTTAGCTACTTGTGCTTGGGTATTTCCTTTATAATATCTAAGTAAAATAAGTTCTTTTTCTTTATCTTTCAATCCTTCTAGTAATTGTTTAATACAAATTTTATCTACAATTGAATTAGCTTCATCTTCTCCTGTACTTAGCCTATCTATTATATTCAGTTCATCATCTAAACTTTCTAATGAATTATTATAAATTGATTCTACTGGAGTATATGAATCTAGTGCTAAAGCAATCTCTTCTTTTGAAGTATTTAAAATCTTAGCTAACTCATCTATTTTCATATCTTTACCATTTTTTCTTATTTCTTCACTTTGTATCTGCATTATTTTTGAACACAAAACTTTTAAACTTCTACTTACTTTAATAGGCCCATCATCTCTAATATGCCTTTTTACCTCTCCTAAAATATATGGAACTGCATACGTCGAAAGTCTAACTTCAAAATTTGTATCAAATTTTTTTATACATTTAATAAATCCTAAAACACCTAATTGATATAGATCCTCTAAATCATGCCCTCTATCTTTAAACCTTCTAACTATACTCCATATTAATCCTTTATTATTAGTTATTAATCTCTCTAAAGCTTCTTTATCACCATTTTGTGCCTTTATTATATCTGTTTTGTCATTATCATAAGTTTCATCCATATAAAAAAACCGCCTCTCTACCTTCCTCCTATTGCAGTTAAATCAGCGTTTTCTATTTCATCTATTTCTTCATCTTTTTTTATATGTTTTTTCATTAATATTTTTGTGCCTAATCCTACAACAGATTCTATATCTACCTCATCCATAAAACTTTCCATTATTGTAAATCCCATACCTGATCTTTCTAAATTTGCTTTTGTTGTATATAATGGTTTTCTTGCTAATTCTATATCTTCTATTCCTTTTCCCGTATCAGAAACTTCTATTTCTATTGTATTATCCAAAATTCTTGCTCTTATCTTTACTATACCTTCTGTATCTTCATAACCATGAATAATAGAATTTGTAACAGCTTCTGAAACTGCAGTTTTTATGTCTGCTAATTCTTCAATTGTTGGATCTAATTGTGCAGCAAAAGCAGCTACTGTTATACGTGCAAAAGCCTCATTTTTTGATCTACTTAAAAATTCCAAATTCATTTCATTGTCATACAAACTTTTCATACACTAATACTCCCCTCATATTAACTTACCTTTTCTTTAATAGGAATAATATTTACTATTCCACTCATTTCTAAAACCTTTCTTATTGCTTTATTAGCATTTATTATTTCTAATTCTCCTCCCAACATCTTTGCCATTTTATACCTTCCTATTATCATTCCTATTCCTGCACTATCCATGAAAGAAATACTACCAAAATCAAATAAAACTTTTCTAGGCATATATCTTGTAATTTCATTGTCTATCTTCCTCCTTATCTTTTCAGTTGTATGATGGTCAATCTCCTCTGTAAGCTTAATTACTAACAGCTTGTCCTTTTGAATAAATTCTATATTCAATTTAATCCCTCCTATAAACAACTTTAAAAATATTATAGTACTTTTTCCAGTATTTTCCTATAGCGAAAAATAAGAAGTTTTGCCGATTTATTAGAAGTTTTCGACATTTTGTGACATAAAAGAGAGAAACTATATTACATAGTTCCTCTCTTTGAATTATTTTATATTTTGAATTCTTTCTTCCACATTTTTTAGCATTTCTTCATATTTTTTCAATTTAGCTTTTTCTTCTTCTACTTTACTTGCTGGTGCTTTGCTTATAAACCCTTGATTAGATAACATTTTATTTGATCTTTCTACTTCTGCTATAAGTCTTTTTCTTTCATTTTCTAATCTTTCTTTTTCAGCTTCTATATCTACCAAATCTTCTAAAGGTATATATACTTCTATTCCATCTGTTAAAACAGATACTGAATTTTGTGGAATATTTTCTTTTTCTTTCTGTATAATTATTTCTTCTGCATAACATAATTTCTTTATAATTTTATCCAATTCTTCTACCATTTTTTCATATTTAGTAGTTACAAATATTAACTTTGATTTCTTTGAAGGATGAACATTCATATTAGTTCTTACATTTCTTATTCCTGTAACAATATCTTTTAATTTTTCAATTTGATCTTCTTCATTTTTGAAATTCAATTCTTCCTTATATTCTGGCCAATCAGAAACCATTATACTTCCTGTTGTAGCATATAATTTTGAATAAATTTCTTCTGTAATAAATGGCATAATTGGGTGTAATAGTTTTAAACTACCTATTAGCACTTTGTTCAAAGTATATAGAGCTGCTTTTTTGCTTTCATTTTCTTCATATAATCTAGGTTTCGCCATTTCTATATACCAATCGCAAAATTCGTTCCATATAAAGTCATAAATTTTTTGTGTAGCTACTCCTAATTCAAAATTATCTAAGTTTTGTGTTATTTCTTTAGCTATATTATTTAATTTAGAAATTATCCATTTATCTTCTATTGATAGATTTTCTGTTTTTACTTCTTCTGGCTCTCCCCATAATAATACGAATTTAGCAGCATTCCATAATTTATTTGCAAAGTTAGAAGCTGATTCTAATTTTTCTGGCATATACCTTATATCATTTCCAGGAGAAATTCCCAATACCAAAGAGAACCTTAATGCATCAGTTCCATATTTGTTTATTATTTCTATAGGATCTATTCCATTACCTAAACTTTTAGACATTTTTCTACCTTGACTATCACGAACAATTCCATGTATAAATACATTCTCAAAAGGTATTTCTCCAGTGTGCTCTAAAGCAGAGAATATCATTCTAGCAACCCAAAAGAAAATAATATCATATCCAGTAACAAGAGTTGCTGTTGGATAAAAATATTTATAATCTTCAGTTTCTTCTGGCCAACCTAATGTTGAAAATGGCCATAATGCAGAACTAAACCATGTATCCAATGTATCTTCATCTTGATGAATTTTATTAGAACCACATTTACTACACTTTTCTGGTTTACTACTTCCTACCATAATATTTTTACATTCATCGCAATAATATGCAGGAATTCTATGTCCCCACCATAATTGTCTAGAAATACACCAATCTTGTATATTTTCCATCCAGTTATAATAAATTTTACTAAATCTTTCTGGAATGAATTTTATCTTTCCTTCTCTTACAACATCAATTGCAGGTTTTGCAAGTGGCTCCATTTTTACAAACCATTGCTCTGATATTTTTGGTTCTATTGTATGATGACATCTATAGCATTTTCCAACATTATGTGTATAGTCCTCAATTTTAACTAATGCTCCTATTTCTTCTAATTTCTTTACAATTAATTTTCTAGCCTCATACATATCCATTCCTTTATATTCAGGAACTAAATCATTCATTTTCCAATTTTCATCAAATACTTCTACTATTTCCAAATTGTGTCTTAATCCTGATTCATAATCATTAGGGTCTGCTGCTGGTGTAAGTTTTACAGCTCCTGTACCAAATTCTTTTTCTACAAACTCATCTGCTACAATTGGAATTTCCTTATTCATAATAGGAAGTATTACTTTTTTTCCAATTAAATCCTTGTATCTTTCATCGCTTGGATGTACTGCTACACCTGTATCTCCCAACATTGTTTCTGGTCTTGTAGTAGCAACAATAACATATCTATCTTCATCTTTTACTTTATATCTTATATACCATAAATGAGTTGGCTCTTCTTCGAATTCTACTTCTGCATCAGAAATAGAAGTATTACAATTAGGACACCAGTTTATCATTCTTTTTCCTCTATATATTAGTCCTTTATTATATAAGTTTATAAATACCTTCTCAACAGCTTTTGATAAACCTTCGTCCATTGTAAATCTTTCTCTAGACCAATCACATGAACAACCCAATTTTTTAATTTGATTTAAAATAGTTCCACCATATTCTTTTTTCCATTGCCATGCTCTTTCTAAAAACTTTTCTCTTCCTAACTCTTCCTTTGAAGTTCCTTCTTCTTTTAATTTTTCTACTATTTTTACTTCTGTAGCTATAGCAGCATGATCAGTTCCTGGAATCCATAAAGCATTGAATCCCTTCATTCTTTTATAACGAATTAATATATCTTGCAATGTTTCATCTAAAGCATGACCTGCATGTAATTTTCCTGTAATATTTGGTGGTGGAATAACTATAGTATATGGCTTTTTAGTTCTATCATCTGAAGGTTTAAAATACCCTTTTTCCTCCCAATTATTATAAATTTTCTCTTCAAATTCCTTTGGATTAAACTTGTCACTTAATTTTCCTTTTTCACACATAATTTTACTCCTTTCCTAATATCTACAAAAAACCTCACCCATATAAGGGCGAGGTTTAATTCTCACGGTACCACCTTAATTATATAATACCTATATTATATTTCTTAAAATCCTATTAACGCTGGACAGGCGAATATACCTACTATTAATTCAATATATCAACTCCAAAGCTACCTTCAATTTAATTTACTATAAGAAGCTCTCAGCTAATAACTTCTATTCTCTTTATAGTAAAATTTAAATCTACTCCTCTTCTTCATAGTATTTATCTATGCATAATATAATATCATAAAATTCTATAAAATTCAATACCTAAATTTATCCAAAAATACTACTAAATTCATTATATTTTTACCCATTCATTATCTTTATTATATAATATTTCATTATCTGATATTGTTTCTACCTTATCATATTTAGTTTTTAATTCTTCATAAATCTTTTTTCTAGTATCGTTATAATGACAAATTACAATCCCTGGATATAAGTTTAATCCATTAAAATCTCTAATATTTACCTCATTGTCATCAAAATACTTTACATGTTCAATACTTTTAGTAGCTATATGAGTTCCTGCACTCGCTCCTAAATACACAACACCGTTATTTACATATTCTATAATATCTTTTTCAAAATCTGATTTTTTTAAACACTCCTTTAAAAGAAATGTATTTCCTCCACAAACATATATGAGATCTATATTTAACTTTCTATATTTCTCTGGTTCTTCATCATTGAAAAAATATATATTCTCTTCTTTGAATCCAATTGATATATAATCTTCTAAGTACTTCTTTTTCTTATATTCATATTTTCTTGCAATTGGAATAACTAACATTTTTATTCTATCAAAAGATTTATTAAGTACCTTTTTTATTTTACATAAACTTTCTATATTTTCAAAACCTGATGATGTTAAAATTATTTTCATAAGATATTTTACTCTTTGCTTTCTTCTTGGTTTCTAGCTTCTAAGTCTTTCATGTTTAAATTTATTCTTCCTTGATTATCTATTTCAGATATTTTTACTGTTACCTCATCACCAACTGACAATACATCTTCTACTTTTTCTACTCTTTTACTTGATATTTTTGAAATATGCAATAATCCCTCTTTTCCTCCGCCTAAATCTATAAATGCTCCAAAAGGCATTATTTTTGTAACAACACCATCACATATTTCTCCTACTTCTATTTCTTTTGCAATATCTTTAATCATTTTTAATGCTTTCTTTCCACTTTCTGTATCAGTAGAATATACAAATACTTTTCCATCATCAGAGATATCTATTTTTACACCTGTTTCATCTATAATTTTGTTTATCATTTTTCCACCAGGTCCTATTACATCCCTTATTTTATCTACACTTATTGTTGTTGTCATTATTCTTGGTGCGTATTTAGAAATTTCTTCTCTTGGTTTAGAAATTACTGGCAACATCACATTGTCTAAAATATAATCTCTTGCAATTTTAGTTCTTTCAAATGCTTCTTTTATAATTTCGTAAGTTAAACCATCATTTTTTATATCTACTTGAATAGCAGTAATACCTTCTTTTGTACCACCAACTTTAAAATCCATGTCTCCAAAAAAGTCTTCTATTCCTTGAATATCTGTTAGCATTATATATTTGCTAGGATCATCTTTATCTGTTATTAATCCTGTAGATATTCCAGCAACAGGTCTTTTTATTGGAACTCCTGCATCCATTAAAGCTAAAGTGCTTCCACAAATACTTGCTTGTGATGTTGAGCCGTTTGAAGATAATACTTCTGATACAACCCTTATAGAGTATGGGAATTCATCTTCTGAAGGAATAACTGGTACTAAAGCTTTTTCTGCTAATGCTCCATGTCCAATTTCTCTTCTTCCTGGTCCACGTGATGGTCTAGCTTCTCCTACACTATATGATGGGAAGTTATAATGATGCATATATCTTTTTGTTTCTTCCTCATCTAATCCGTCTAATACTTGTTCTTCGCTTTTCATTCCTAATGTTGCGATAGACATAACTTGAGTTTGTCCTCTTGTAAATAGTGCACTACCATGTACTCTTGGCAATAGTCCAACTTCGCAAGATAATGGTCTTAACTCATCAATTCTTCTACCGTCTGGTCTTTTATGTTCTACTAATATCATTTGTCTTACACATTCTTTTTCTAGATCATGTATAATTTCTGCTATTTCTTGTTTTCTTTCTTCTGCTACTTCTTCTCCATATTTTTCTATTATATAGTTTGTTATATCTTCTGATATTTTTTCAACGTTTTCATCACGAATTTCTTTGTTTGTAGCTTGTACATCATTGTACATTCTTTCTTTGAAATTTTGTGATATTTCATTATATAAATCTTTGTCAACAGCATAAGATTTATATTCAAATTTTGGTTTACCTATTTCTGCTTTTATATCAGAAATAAAGTTACATATTTTCTTAATTTCTTTATGTGCTTCTTCTATTGCTTGTAACATTACATCATTTGGTATTTCATCAGCACCAGCTTCTATCATAGTTATTTTTTCCATTGTTCCTGCTACTGTTAAAGTCAATCTGCTTTTTTCTCTTTGTTTTAGTGTAGGATTTATAACTATTTGGTTGTCAATATATCCCACATTTACAGCAGCTGTTGGCCCTCCAAAAGGTATATCAGATATAGATAATGCTGCTGAAGCTCCTATCATAGCACACACTTCTGGACTATTATCTGGTTCTACTGATAATACAGTTGCAACAACACACACATCATTTCTAAAATCTTTAGGAAATAATGGTCTAATGGGTCTATCTATTGCTCTTGATGTTAATATAGCCTTATCAGCTGGCTTTCCTTCTCTTTTTATAAATCCTCCAGGGATTTTTCCTACTGCATACAATTTTTCTTCGTAATCTACTGATAATGGAAAGAAATCAATTCCTTCCTTTGGTTCTTTAGCTGCTGTTGCATTTACCATAACAACAGTATCACCATATCTAACCATTACACTACCATTTGCAAGTTCGGCTATTTTACCTGTTTCTATAACAAGTTTTCTACCTGCAAGTTCTGTTTCGTAAGTTTTAAACATATTTTCCTCCTCTTGTCCTATTTGGACTTATATAATTTATTTAAAACAATACTTTCTAATTAGTGTAACCTCTACAATATATTAGTAGAATCTAGTACATTGTACAAGCTACTTTCTAATTATAAAAGCATTGTTATTAAATCATTTTACTAAAAAAAGGACGTTAAGCATTTTTGCAAAACGTCCAAAATGTAATTATTTTCTTAAATTTAATTTTTCTACGATGTCTCTATATCTTTGAACATCCTTTTTTGCTAAATAGTTAAGTAAGCTTCTTCTTGAACCAACCATTTTTAAAAGTCCTCTTCTTGAATGATTATCTTTTTTATGAACTTTTAAATGTTCTGTTAATTCATTAATTCTTTCTGTTAAAAGAGCTATTTGAACTTCTGGAGAACCAGTATCTTTTTCATCTCTTTTATATGTTTGAATTATTTCTTGCTTTCTTTCTTTTGTCATTTTAGCACCTCCTATTTTTGTTATTTGCCTTAAACTGAGTTATAGTGGAGTTTTAATTCTAAAACTAAGTAAAAGGTATTTTCGTTTTGCATTATATATATTATCATATTTTTACCCAAAATGCAAGTATTATTTTATTACTATATTCTAGTGTGTGATTATTAAGATTTAGTACTACTCCACATAAAGTATAACACGGAAAGAATCGGTATCGTACACATCTCCTGCAGTGCCGTTAAGTCCCCTGTTAACTGTGGTATAGCGGCTAAAGTAGTAATTTCCTCCCCTAAGTACATAGGGAAAAGTGACGCCACCACCAGTGTACGTAGAATATTCTGTGCTCCATTCAAGGCAGTTTGAAGCCATATCATGTATATTACATACTTCATCTCCTGTTGTTCCTGTATTTGCTAGTGAACTATTTACACTTGTCTTATTAGCATAATTAGTGTTCCCCATTTCTTGTATAAATACTATAGCTGTATCCCACGCATAACTATTTACTAAATCACTCTCTGCCCCTACACTACTATCATTATTATACATATTTCTACTTATTTTTGCTGCTTCTATTTGTGTTATAAAATTCCATAGCATCCCTTGAGTTAACGCAGTACTTCTACTAGTTCTCGGAGTCCCTGTTGAGACTTTTGATAATGGCTTATAATTTGCCACACTACTTCCGCTTCCATAGCTTGCTTCATACCTTGCTAAATAATATCCTGCATTATCTTTTACACTATTTACAAAACTTCCTAAATTCTTTGCTATTGCATTTAATCCATTTACTCCTGGTTCTATTCCATCTGGATTTGCTCTTGTTGCATATTCTATAAAATCGTAAACATATTTTGATGGTCTTAATTTTATTTCTTGTTTATAATTTTCCAGATTTTTTTCTGTGTATGCTGCTTGTATTAATGTTGGTTCTCCATTACTTGTATTAAATGTATATCTTCCTAATTGTATGTCACTATAATTTGTTCCTGTACTATCTTTATATACTCTTCCTACTGGTATCCATACAAATTGATTTCCATCTTTATCTTGTATTACTATTCCCTCTGGTACTGTTGTTCCTTCTTCTTCCACTACTTCAAAGCCTTTTGGTATTGTTACTTTATTTCCATATTCATCTTCTACTTGTACTGTTTCTTCTTGTATATCTGTTACATCTTCTATATTAGTTGGTAAATCAGGTTCTGGATCTGGTATTTCTATATTACTATTCCATTCCGAATTCATTATTTCATTTAACTCTTCTAATAAATTGTTTAATTCTGCTTGATCATTTGCTACTGCATTATTCATTGCATTCGCAGCCTCTTTGGCCTTATTTATGATTCCATTCTCACTAAATACTGCATCTATGGTTACTCCTGCTAATATTAAAATAACTATTATTGTTACTGTTAAAGCTATTAATGTTATACCTCTTTTCTCTTTTATACCTCTCATAAATTATTTCCTTCCTTTTGTTATTAATTTAAATTTTCTTGCCACAATAGTGATAATATTTTTTTCTTAGCGAGCTACGTGTGGGGACCAGCGAGTTAGAAAATGTTAAAATTTTGTACCCGAGGTTAAGCAAAATTTTATACATTTTCTTACGAAGTAGGGACGAGCAAGAAAAAACATATTATCACTATTGTGGAGCTTTAATTTTTGCTCTTTCAAATGTATCCACTTGTAAATTTTTTTGAAAAAAGCATACAAAAAGAACGCATCACAATAATTCGATACGTTCTTAATTTTACATAATCTATTTGAATTTGATGTACAAAAATTAAACCTGTTTTATTCTCTAAAACACAACTCTCTCTCTCTCTCTCTCTCTACAACACCAACGGTTTCAGGCTTCATGCTTGTTCTTCCCCTCGTATTTCTTACTATATTAGCTGAAAAAGAATGATATTAATTCTTTTTCAATTATGGATAAATTTTATATTAAAAAAATATAAGTGTCAAGTTTTTTCATTTATTTTCTTTATGATGGAGGAAAATAAATCATTACATAAATTTTTATAACTTTCTTTTTTTCTTATTTTATCTATGATATAATAAGAAAAAAATTGAAAGGTCATTATATGAGTAGTTTTGTTTTAAAAATAATTGCAATTATTTCTATGGTTTTTGACCATGGTGGATATGTTTTATTTAAATCTATTTCTCCTTTTAACTATATTGGTAGAATTGCTTTTCCTATTTTTGCTTTTCAAATTACAGAAGGTTATATCCATACTAGTAATTTTAAAAAATATTGTATTAGATTATTTGTATTTGCTTTAATTTCTCAAATACCTTATTCTTTATTTTTATCAAAAATTTCTAATAATATTTATGTACTTAATATATTTTTTACACTTTTATTTGGACTAGCTTCCATTTATGTGTACGATATAATAAACAAAAGTAATATTTTTTCAAATTTTAAAAATTGTAATAGTTTAAAAAAGTGTTTAGGAATTTGTTTAGCTATAATAATTGGTATTTTAGGGAATATAGCAAATGTTGATTATGGATTCTGGGGTATAGCTGTTATTTTTATGTTTTATTTATTTAAAAATGACAAACCAGCTATGGTTATTTCATTTATAACAGCTTGTATTATTAAATACGGAATAGAAATAATAAAATATGGATTTAATATAAGTTATATCTTCTTATGTATTTTTACAATGTTATCTATTGTATTTATATTGTTATATAATAAAAAACAAGGTAAGAAAGCCAAATATTTATTTTACGCTTTTTACCCTGTACATTTGCTAATCTTTTACTTTTTATTTAATATTATTTAATACTTCTTTTATCTTCTTTCCTTTACTAGGTTTAGAATGTTGTCAGTAATTCTTGTTCCAATACCTGTACCAGGTCTAATTTCATAGAATCCTTTTATTATTCCTACAGCATAATTATCACTAGTTTCTGCTATTGGACCTCCGCTCATTCCTCTTACTACTTTAGCAGAAATATCAAATTTTTTTGTAGAAACATTGGATATATTTCCTAGAGTATAAAATTGAAGTAAACTATTTCCTGGATCCCTTGGATATCCTATCGCTTTTATAGATCTATCTTCTAACCCTTCATTATATGTATATGCTCTTAGTCCCATCCAGCCAAGATAATCTCCGAAGATTACTTCCAAGAACGCATATACACCAATCATCTTCTGGTTTATGATCTGAAATCCAAGCAGATGAATAAATTATCTGTGCCCATCCGTCAGAATAGCCTTTATACGCAGTCCCTCTAAAACCTGGATATGCAATCCAATCAGTATATTTTGAATTATCTTTTGGATTCATTACACAGTGAGCAGATGTTAATAATAAATTTGGACCAACTAAGAATCCACTTCCTGAGCCTCCACTACATTCTAAACGGCAAGTTACTCTATATGGAAACTCTGACATATCAATCACATTATTAAATGGTTCTATAGAAGATAAAGGCATCAATGGTTCGTATGTATTATAATAATTTTTTAAAAAATTATTATTAGGAATATATGGAGGTATAGAATTTTCCTCAATATTTTTTCCCTCTGCTACTAATTTTTTACTTATATCTTCCATATTAATTTCTGTAGTTTTACCAGTCTTAGCATCATATTGTAAGATCTTTTCTTCTTCAAATGAATCTTGCTTTGTTTCTTGATATCCAATTTTTTCTGATATATCTTGAACTGTATTTAAATATTCTGATGCTTTTACATTGTTAGCAAATATAACTAATAGAAAAAGTATAGTAATTAATAATGCCCAAAATTTTTTAGTTAAACTTATTTTCATAAAAATTCCCCTTTTTTTATAGAACTAATATTTTAATATATTAATTCTAGATAAATTTACAACCATTACTTTAAAATAATACACATGCTCTAATTTATTTAATACTAAATTCTACTGTAATATAATCTTGTCCCAATTCTTTTACCAGCATATATCTTCCGCTTTCTAATTCTCCAAAATCTTTTGACCAATCAATATCAAATTTTATCTCATGAATATTCGGATCACTTATTTGTGCTAGTTCACTAATTATAGCATCTGGATCAATTGGCTCAACTAATTTCCATTCACTTCCTTCCATTTTATAAATTAAATACCATTCATCATAATTATATGGAATTTCATTTTCATCATGTATAATAACAGTTGCCCCATTCTTTGTTAATGTTCCCTCTTTAATTGTCATCTTCACTTTATCTTTACTTCTTTCAATCTCAGGTATATCGATTTCATAATTTAAATTTTCTGTACTAACAGTACTATTTAAATTAGGTGAAAGTTCATTTACAGCATTTCTTCTCCAATACATAATAAAAATTATTAATAAAATTATTACACATATAATTATACAAAATATTAATTTTTTTTCTCCCATACTCACCTCCATTTAATCTTTATTTATGAAAAATTTTTATAGATTAATTTATTATATATTATATCTTTTCATTAAATAATGCAAGTAATTTTTACAAATATGTTAAATTGTTTATGACTTTTAATGTTGTTTGATTCTGTTATTTTTAAAAGTACCAAATATAAATTATTTGGCACTATTTTTGTATAGCAAAGTTTATTCCCCTTGCTACTACACTAGACATATTTTCTATTAACTCATCAATTTCTTTTGGAGTTACTATAAAATTATAATCTTGTGGTGCAAGGACTTCTTTTATCATTTCGTATTTGTCTTCGTCTTGTAATTTATTTAAGAAATCATTTGATTGTGCTTCTTCTTGTACTTTTTGAATAAATAAATCTAGACTGTCTGCTGCAATTGTTGCAGCTTCTACACATGTAGGAACTCCCATTGCAATTACAGGTATTCCTAATGTATTAATTGTTAATTCTTTTCTTGCATTGCCTACTCCTGCTCCTGGTACAATTCCTGTATCCGCAATTTGTATAGTACTACTTATTCTTGCTATACTTCTTGAGGCTAATGCATCTATAACTATTATTAACTTAGGCTTTATATTATCTACTATTCCTTTTAGTATTTCTAAAGTTTCTATTCCAGTAGTTCCTAATACTCCTGGAGATACAGCACTTACTGATCGTGTTCCTTGTTCTAATACATTAGGCATATATTCTAAAATATGTCTTGTAATGTCTATATCTTGTACAACTCTAGGTCCTAATGCATCTGGTGTAACATATAAATTTCCTAAACCAACAATAAGTATTGGATCTTCTGGAGATACTAAATTATTTATAATATCTTTTAATTCTTTTGTTACTACTTCTGATGCCTTTTGTATCTCGTCTTCACTTGCAATTTTTAAGTTTTTTATATCTATAGTTATATAATTTCCCTTTTTCTTTCCAATTGCATTTTCTCCATTTTCATTTAATATTTTTACTTTAGATACTGTTATGTCTTCTCCTATTTTTTCTTCTGTAGTTTCAATACCATCAACTTCTTTTTCAATATTATTCGCCTTTTTGTATAAATCTCTTCTTTCTAAGGCTAAATCGGTTCTAAAATTATACATTTTTTACCTCCCATTTTTATATATTTAGTATACCTTTTTTTATGAAATTTATACAAAAACATCTGCTAGCAAAGCTTTTTATCTAATAGAAATGAGAAATTTTCTATTTTCAATTTTTTACATTGTCAAATTGTTTTATCATATAATTATCTTGTTTTATTGTTTTTCCTTGCTGTTTTAGTTGACATATATATTACCAATATCGTTAGTATAACCATTATTATTATTTGAATAGCCGGAAAATAATATTTCATTTCTAAATTAGTTTTAATAATGTAATATAAGCCATAGCTTAATATTATTCCTAATATTATTCCAATAACAAGAGATTTTATTCCATAAATCAAACTCTCATAAGAAAACATTTTGTTAAATTGTTTGTTAGTCATTCCTATTGCCTTTAAAACTTCAAATTCTCTTTTTCTTAAATTCATGCTTGCTGTAATTGTATTATAGACATTAGTTATTCCTATTAAAGATATTACTAAAAGTAGACCATATAAAAAGATAGACATAATAATTGTAAGTTTTTGTGCATCTTCCTTTTGCTTAGTATAATTTCTTACTGATATTTTATCAGTATTAATAAATTGCGATATTTCTTTTTCTAATTTATTTGGGTTACTCGAATTTACCCTCATATCCATAGAAAAATTTCCTTTTACTATACTATTTCTTCCATCATCAATTTCCATTTTTTTGGCCATATCATTAGATATAATTAGTTTTTCATGCTCTAGATTATCACTATCTATTTTCTCTATCATAGAATTATCTAAATTAAATATTGCTACTGATGGATCTAAGTTAGTAATTTTTATAATTGGAATTTTATATTCTTTTCCATTGCTTATAATGTTTAATATTTCTCCTTCTCTTACAGATGAGTTAGTAGAAAGTAAAATTCCCATATTAAAGGTATCTTCATATTTTAGTCCTATACTTTTTAAATAATTTTCATAAGTATTTCCTTCATAAGCATAAATACTAATTGCTTTATTATTGTTTTTCATTATAGCATTAAATCTTACTATAATAGAATAATCTATGATACTGTCTAGCTCTTTAATCCTATCAAAATTTTTAAATACTGTATCTGTTTCTTCTTGTTCATCGCTATATATCATTGATACATCTATATTTCTATTAGTCGGTTTATAAATATCATTTACTATCCAAAACATATATTGTATTATACTACTTATTATTATCACTAATATCATAATGATACTAATTGAAATTGTTGTAGAGCGATATTGATTTTTATTTCGTTTAATATTTTTGTAAGCTATTTGTCCTTCTATTCCCAGCATCTTCGCTTTTAATTTACTAATTTTAACATATTTATTTTTAATTGAAATTTCATTATTTTGTCTAATTGTTTCAATTGGTGAAGCTTTCTTGGCTTTTTTTATTGGTCTAATACAAGATAAAAATGTTGAAAGTAATGTTAGTAATATACTAGCAATTATAGATATAACATTAACATTAAATTGCATAGTTAGCTCATTGTTATACATATTTTCTAATAGGCTTCCAATTCCTTTTGTGCTTAAGAATGCTAATCCTATCCCTAACATTAAACCTATTGGAATACTAATTACGGTATAAAAAATTCCTTCTCTTAATACAATTGTTGTAATTTGTTTTGAGGTTGCTCCAATACTGATTAATGTTCCAAATTCTTTCATTCTTTCTGATATAGAAATTTGAAAACTATTTTTGATTAGTATAATAGTAATTGCTACTACAATTATAATCGCTAGTGCACCTATTAATTCTAATTGAGATTTTTCATTCATTCCTTTGGTGGCACCTTGCCATAATAATAGTTCATTATTTTCTGAAATATGAGTTTTTATACTTGAATTCATTAGTTCTTGATAAAATGTACTTTCTCCTTTTGGATTTTTTAATAATATATTCACTTCACAAGGTCTTACTTCCGTCATCTGTTCTAGCTTTGTAATTGCTATGTAAGCATTGCTACTATTTGCTTCCTGTCTTGTTTGCTTTATAATTCCTGTAACGGTGTAAGTTACTCTTTCTATTCCATCTGGCTCTAAAAATTCTTCCATTTCATCATTAGAAATTTTTAATTTAACTTTCTGTACATCAAGTGTTAGTTGGTCACCAATTTTTATCTGCTCATTAGCATTATTTATCAAATAGTTAGAAACTAAAATTTCTTTCTCGTTCTGTGGTAATCTTCCTTCTATTAACTCAATATCTCTATTAAGTAAAGCTATTTCATCATACCCTTCTATTTTAATTCCCTGTTTAGCATAAATTTGTGTTTCATAATCAGCTGCTCCTATTGTTTGAGATATTGCTATTTTTTCTATTTTTTCTTTCATCTGTTTAAATTGCATTGCAATTTCAGTAGTTGTTTGATCAATACGAATATGATAATTTCCTATACGCCTTTTTGCATCCTCTACCATAGAATTTTGGAAATTATATATTAAAGTGAGTATAAAGCTAATTAAAGTTACTGACACTACAATTCCTATAATAGTAGCAATTGTTCTTTTTTTATTTCTTTTTAAATTCTTCCAAGCAAGTGCACTTAAAACATTCATATTTCTATCCTCTATTCTTAATTTTTTATAATATTGGAATATCTTTCCATCTTTTATTGTAATAATTCTGTCAGCTACGTTTGTAATTCTTTCATCGTGTATTACTAACAAAATAGTTCGATTGTATTTCTTATTAGATACTTTTAATAATTCTATAATTTTTCCTGATACCTTACTATCTAAATTTCCAGTAGGCTCGTCTGATAATATTTTTATAATTATATAAAAAACAAATTGCAAAGTCTCACGAAATTTGTCGAATTTTATTAATATATGTATTTTTTCTATACTTTTGTATTATTATTTGAATTACTTTTATTTTCATTTAATTCATTATATTTTTCTAATTCATTAACTAAAAATTGAGTACTTTTATTTCTTTCTATCAAATATTTCTTACTCCATTTACTATTAAACATGCTAATGTAAACCACCAAAAAGCATAATAAAAACACCTGTTAACAAAGCTTTTTATATAATAGGAATTTTGGTGAAATTTTCTATTATATAAAAATAGCGGGCCTAACCCGCTATTATTCAATATTAAATTCTACCGTAATATAATCTTGATAATCTAACTCTTTTACTAGCATATATCTTCCATTTTCCAATTCTCCAAAAACTTTTGACCAATCAATATCAAATTCTATTTCATGAGTATTTGGATCAACCATTAACGCAATTGCATCAACTATGTAATCTGGATCAATTGGTTCAACTAATTTCCATTCGTTTTCTTCCATTCTATAAATTAGATAATCATTACCATAAATATATGGATTTTCATTATCATCATGTATAATAACAGTTGCCCCGTTTCTTGTTAATGTTCCCTCTTTAATTGTCATCTTCACCTTATCTTTACTTCTTTCAATTTCAGGTATATCAATGTCATAATTTAAATTTTCTGTACTAACAGTAGTATTTAAATTAGGTGAAAGTTCATTTGCAGTATTTCTTCTCCAATACATAATAAAAATTATTATTAAAATTATTACACATATAATTATAGAAAATATTAGTATTCCTTTTTTCATATTTAACTCCATTTAAAATTTATTATTTAGAACAGTATCTGCAAAGTATTGATTCTAATCCTATATCTAAGTCAATTAATCCTATTTTATAGTTTGAATCTAAGTTTATTAATTCTTCTAATATTTTTCTTAATTCTTCTTTAGAAAAATATTTTGCTTGTATTTTATATTTTGTTGTTAAAAATAATTGATTTGGTTTTAAGCTCATACTTTCTGCCAAATTTTTATTATATTCCTCTGCAATTTTTACAATATATAATTTTTTGAAATGATTATATAAAGTTACTAAAATTTTTTGTATTGGTTCTTTTTCTTGTACTAATCCATTCAATACTTCCAATGCAGCTTGTATATCTTTTTTTCCTAAATTATCAGTTAAATCAAATATAATAGCCTGTGTTTGTTTTATACAAAGTTTATCCACATCTTCTTTTTTTATGTTTCCATTTTCTCCGGCATATTCTATTAATTTTCTTATTTCATTTATTAATTCTTGCATATTTGTACCACATACTTCAATAAAATATTTAGCTACATTATCATCAATGTTTACTTTATATGCACTACATATTTTTTTAATATTTGTTATTAACTGTGGTAACTTTAATAATTCAAACTCAGTTACTTCTCCATACTCTTCTATAGTTTTATATAAGCTATTTTTTTCTACTTCTTGTTCAACAAAAATTAGCTCTACATAGTCATTTATAAAATCAATATTCTCTTTTATATAATTAGATATTTTTTCAATTAATGAATTTTCGCTCTTTTTCTTTTCTTTTGCTGTCTTTTTTTCTTTTTTGAATAATCCTGAAAATTTAGCTATAATCATTTTCTTTTCATATCCAAAAGATGGTGTTTCTATATCTGAAATTATATTTTGAATATTACTTTCATCTAACTGTATAAAGTTAATTCCTTTTATAATTTCTCCAAAGTCTTTTTTTATTTTTTTCAATTTTGTTTCTAGAAGGTATGTTTCTTCTCCAAATAGCAATCTTACTCCCATAATACTCCTTTATATAATTACAGTTTTTCTGCAAACTTTGCAGAATGAGCATGGCATATTGCTGCAGCCATGCTATCTGTAGTATCATCTAGTTTCGGCAATTTTTCTACTTTTAAAATAGTTTTAACCATTTTTTGTACTTGTATTTTATCAGCTCTTCCATATCCTACAACTGCCTGTTTAATTTGAAGAGGAGTATACTCATAAGTATCTACTCCTTTTCTTCTTCCTACCACTAGTATTACTCCTCTTGCTTGTGCAACATTAATAGCTGTTTTCGCATTATTATTAAAGAATAACTCTTCTACAGATATAGCATCTGGTTTATACTCATTTATTATATTTTCTAACTCATTATTGAGTTTAAATAGTCTATCTGGAAATGATTCTCCTGCATTAGTTGTAACTGCTCCAGAAGTTATTAAATTAAACCTATTTCCAATGTAATCTATTATACTGTATCCAGTTATTGCAAATCCTGGATCAATTCCTAATATTCTAATTTTTCTCATTCCCTTCTCTTTTGATTTAATTATAGTTTTATTTCATATTTTTGTGTTTTAAAATAATTCTAAATACTTCTGCAACACTCCATGCTTGTGCTATAGAGCCTTTAGCCAAATATGGTTTTGTAGAGTCATATAGTTCACTTATACTACCAACTGTAGAATTTTCATACATTTCTTTAATAAATGTATTTTCAACTCCTTCTACAAATTTGTTATACTCTTCTTCCATTCTTTGTTTTTCTTTCTTATTTTTTTCTGCTTTTATTATGTTTTTATATGAATCTGAATACATTCCCAATAACCATGGCCATGTTATTCCCTGATGATAACTCATATCTCTTTTTACATTATCTCCTTCATATACGTCTCTATAGCAAGGTTCACCCTTTGCTAAAGTTTTTAAGCCATAAGGAGTAAGTAATTTTTTAGTTACCGTATTAAATATTTCTTTTGCAACTTCACTACCAGGATCAATTACTTGATAAGATAATGATAATGCTGCTAGTTGATTAGGTCTTATTTTTCCATCGACTAAAACATCATAAAGACTTTTTCTTTTCTTATTATAAAATTTTTCATTAAAACTTGTTTTACATTTTCTCGCCATTGAAGCATATTTTTTGCTTAATTCTTTATCATTATATAATTTTGTAAATTCTTCCATTATTTTTAAAGCGTTATACCATAAAGCATTTATTTCAATTGCTTTTCCGTTTCTTGGAGTGATTGCAACAGATCCTATTTTTGCATCCATCCATGTATTTTGTGTATCTGGAGTACCAGAAGAAATAAGTCCGTCTTCATCTAAGTATATATTGTTATTGTCTAAATTAATTCCTGAAGCATAAGAATCTATAATCTTTATTAGTACTTCATATAAATTATTTTTAAAGAACTCATAATCTTGTGTATAATTTAAATATTTTTTTACTTGTTCAAATAATAGCAATGAGCTATCTACACTATTATACAATGGTCTGCCATCATATCCTGAATATCCATTAGGTACTAATCCATACTTTATATCTCTTATACAGGTTAATAAGACTTCTTTTGCAATTTTAAATCTTCTTGGAATTAACAATATTCCTTCAAAAGATATAAGTGTATCTCTTCCCCAATCTAAGAACCATGGATATCCAGCAATTAATGTATACAAAGCAAACGAAGGTCTATAAACCACAAAATTATCTGATGCAATAATATAATTCTTTATCATTTCCTTATAATCTGGATTTTGAGAATTTTTGTTTTTTTCATCAAGTAAATATGAATCATATATAAGACTAGTAATTCTTATAATTTCTTTGTTAATTAAATTTCTTGCATCAATTTCTTCTATATTATTTTCTAAAGAGCATACAAAGGTAATACATTTTTCTTCATTTGGTTTTAACTCAATTTCATATCTACCAGGAACAACCAAATTTTCTTCAGATCCCAAACCTCTTTTTTCTTCTTCAATGTAGTACATATTTCTAAAGATATCGTGTTCATGCTTAATATATTTTCCTTCTGTCATATTCATATAAATTGGTATAGTAGAATGTTCATTTACTATAATTTTCACTTTATTTTCAGTAATATCTTGTTTTAAATTGAAATCATAATCCTTCGTTGTACTATGGAAATCTCTAAAATTAATAATTGGTGCTACTGTAAATTTGCCTGTATGATCTCCATTTTTTATTGTATATAAAACAGCAACAGTGTTTTTACCATGTTCCATGCATATAAACTTTTTTATTTCTACATCTTCGACTTTATAAGTAAATATTGGTATATATTCTTTTTCAAATCTCTCTAAGTATTTATAACCATCAGATACATAGTTTTTACACATATTTGTAAATAATCCATAAGATTTTCCATCTATTTCTATACTTTCATCTAGCTTAGATAATATTAAATTTCTACTTCCTGGTGGATTTAAAGGTGCAACTAATAGACCGTGGTATTTTCTAGTATTTACTCCTAATATTGTTGAACTTGCATAACCACCTAATCCATTAGTAATAACCCATTCTCGTTTAATTCCTTCTTCTATGTTAAGTTTCTCTTTTTCGTATTTCATTAGTAAACCTCCATTTATTTTTTATTTTTCTTCTTTGTATGTTTTTCCTTGTTCTTGCTCTTTTTCTTTTCTTTTTCCTTTATCTCTTCGCTTTTTTTAGGTTCGTTAGTTTTTTCTTCATAAATTCCAGCTTTTACTTTCATTTTCAAATCTGATTCTTGTATTGATTTAATTCTATCTTGATATTTTTTTGAGAATTTACTTTTTCCAGTTTCTATATTTCTGCTTTTATGTTTAGATTTTTTCTTTCCTTCTTCTTTTAAGTTTTTCTTAGCCTGGCTTAGTCTATCATTTAATAAGATATATTTTGTATCATTTTGCATATCTTTAAATTTTAAATCATCACATATTAGCTGAATTATAGAGGCTGCTATAGCTTCAGGGTTATGTCTTATAAACTCTCCATCCACATAAGAAAGTTCCCTTTGCATTAAATATACCCCTTCAGCTTTAGCTTTTTGAGCATCTATATCAACTAATTCCTGTCCTTGCATATTATATTTTCTTATATACTCAGGTATTAATTCTCCTGTATCATAAATACAATATTCTATTACACCTTTACCAACGTGTTCATTAATTGCTTTTATGTGATCTGATAAAGTGTAATTATCGGTTTGTCCTTGTTCTGTCATAATATTGCTTACATAAATTTTAAAGGCTTTACTTTCTTTTATTGCCTTTGCTACTCCTTTAACTAACAAGTTAGGAATAACATTAGTATACAAGCTTCCTGGACCAATAACTATAGCGTCCGCTTCTTCTATTGCTTCTATTACTCCAGGTGCTGGCTTACAAGTAGTAGGTTTTATATATATTCTATTTATTTTACTTACTCTATCATTAACAAGTTCTGGAATTTTACTTTTACTTTCTATTACTGTTCCATCTTCTAGTTCTGCACATATTGTTATAGGCTCTAATGTTACTGGTAAAACTCTACCAGTCATATTTAAAACTTCTTGCACATTTTTTATTGATTCTGCAAAATCGCCATAAATTTCATGCATTCCTAATAAATATAAATCTCCAAAACACAAGCCTTTTAATTCTGGATCAGAATAATTTAAATTCATTAATTTTTCCATTACACTCTCGTTTTCAGAAAGAGCAACAATACTTTGCTTTATATCATCTAACACCTTGCTTCCAGCTATTCCATTTGAGCTGTTTTGCTTTTCTCCATAATCAGAAACTGTTACAATTGCAGTTATATTATCAGTATATTTTTTTAATCCTTTTAAAACAGAATTAAGTCCTGCTCCTCCACCTATTGCAACAATTTTTGGTCCTTGGTCATATATCTTTTTGTTAAATATTAAAGATTTTACATTTTTAGTATTTTTATCTATTCTTTCATCTGTTTCTTCTACCAATATTTCTAGAGTTCTTTTTTGTATTGAAATTATTCCCCAAACTACTAACACAAAACCTACTACAAATATTAATATTATTTTACCTAAATTTGAAAATTCTTGTTTATCACTAGTAAGTACTTCTGCCATTCCATAGCAAGTAAGTAAAATTCCTATTATTATTATCAATATCCATCTTTTTATTTTTGTACTCGATTTAAACCATCTAAAAAAGCCTTTCATTATTTCCTCATTCCTCTCTCTTTTTTAGTCTCCAATAATTTCTACTTCTAATTCTATATCTTTATTAAATTTTTCTTTTACTTTTTTCTTTACGTACTCTGTCAATTCTATTACATCTTTTGCTGTGGCATTTCCCTTGTTTACTATAAAACCAGCATGTAATTCAGAAACTTGCGCACCTCCAATGCTGTAACCTTTTAATCCACATTCATCAATCAGTTTTGCTGTAATAAAATCTTTTCCTCTCTTAAAAGTACTCCCCGCGCTTGGCATTGATAATGGCTGTTTTTGTTTCCTTACAGATAAATACTCTTGAATTTTTTTCTTTATCTCGTCTTTATCTTGTTTATATAATTTTAATGTTGTACTTAGTATTACATATTTGTTTTTAAAAAACAAACTATGTCTATACGAAAATTCACATTCAGATTTATCTATTTTCTTTATGTTTCCATTATAATCCATATATGTAACATTAACTACTATATCTTTAAATTCTTTATCATTTACACCAGCATTCATTTTTATTGCTCCTCCAATTGTTCCAGGAATACCAGCTGCAAATTCAAAACCTCCTAAGCCACCTTTTTGTAATTTAGATGCCAACTCGCCATTTTTAACACCCGCTTCTACAGTCACCAAAGTATAATCTTCCATATATTCCATATTCACTTTTTGTAAATTGATTTTAAGCACAATGCCTTTTATTCCATCGTCTTTTACTAAAACATTGCTTCCATTTCCTAAAATTACAAAAGGTATATTATTTTTATGTATAATATCCATTATATACTTTAGTTCTTCCAAATCATTAACTATTATAAATATATCTGCTTTTCCACCTATTTTAAAAGTAGTGTGCTTACTCATTGGTTCATCTCGTTTTATTACACTTAATTTTAGTCTTTCACTTAGAATTTTAAATATATCTTCTTTATTCAAATTATCACCTCTAAGATATAGTATTCAAATTTTAGCTATTTTTGCCAATATAATAATTCTTTTTTCCTCTTCTAACAACAATATAAGAATTATCAATGAACATACTATCATCTATAGTTTTTTCAGTATCATTTATTTTTTCACCATTTATAGATATGGCTCCACCTGTAATAAATTCTCTAGCTTCTCTCTTACTTTTTACTACTTCCATATCAAGTAACATATCTACAATATTAATATTATTTTTTACATTTTTTATATCTTCATTTCCAAATAAATCTTCAATATCTTTTTTTGTTAAATCTTGAAATTTATTATTAAATAAATGTTCTGCTAAATTTACTGCCTTTTCATACTCTTCTTTACCATGTAAAAATGTAATAATCTCTCTAGCTAAAGCTCTATGCGCTTCCCTTAATTCTGGATGCTCTTTATTTTTTATTTCTAATTCTTCTATTTCTTCTTTTGATAAAAATGTATAAATTTTCAAATAATCAATTACCATAGAATCTTCTACATTTAAGAAGAATTGGTATAACTTATAGCTTGAAGTTTTTTCTTTATCTAGCCATAATGCATTTCCTTCACTTTTTCCAAATTTTTTACCTTGTGAATCTGTTACTAATGGCATTGTAAATCCGTATACTTCATCTCCAGTAGATTTTCTTATTAGGTCTATTCCTGCTGTAATATTTCCCCATTGATCTGAACCTGCACATTGTAAATCTACATTTTTATGTTCATGTAAATATTTGAAATCCATTGCTTGTAATATCATATAAGAAAACTCTGTATATGTAATTCCAGTTTCTAATCTTCTTCTAATAATATCTTTATCTAACATATAATTTACATTAAAATATTTACCATAATCTCTTAAAAAGTCTAATACATTTATATCTTTTGCCCAATCGTAATTATTAACTACTTCAAATCCAAATATTTTTTCAACTTGATTTTTTAATCCTTCAAAATTTTTCATAACTTGTTCTTTTGAAATCATTGCTCTTTCGGTTGTAGGTCTAGGATCTCCAATCATTCCTGTTCCTCCACCTATTAATAAAATTGGTTTATGTCCTGCATCTTTTAATCTTTTAGAAATTAAAAAACTTGATAAATGGCCAACATGTAAACTATCTGCTGTTGGATCTGTACCAATATAAAATGTCATTCCACCTTTATTTAATTTTTCTTCTAATTCTGGACTAGAAATATCTTTTATTAGCCCTCTCCATTTTAGTTCTTCAAAAAGTGTCATTTATGTTTCCTCCTTAATTGACCTATAGTTTTAAATCACATTTTTTTAATTTTTCACATATAAATTTTACCATTTTTGCATTTATATTACAAGTTAAAAATAAAATAATATTAATATATTATTAAAGGTATTGCAAAAATAATGTAGAATAATGTATAATATAGGTATATTATATATATTAAGGGGGAAATTTTATGTTCTGTAAACAATGTGGAAAGCCAATAGATGATGGTCAAGATTTGTGTGAGGATTGCAAGGCTGCAAATGCTAATCAAAATACAGCTAATAATCAACAATATTCTCAACCACAAAATAATAATGTTAATTATAATAATTATAACAATAATAACAATAATAATTCTAATGGCAAATCAAAAATCGCAGCTGGTCTATTAGGAATATTCTTAGGTGCATTTGGTGTGCATAACTTCTATTTAGGATACACAGGTAAAGCAGTTGCACAATTACTAATTACTATTTTAAGCTGTGGATTCTTAGCATTCGCTTCTAGCCTTTGGGGATTAATTGAAGGTATTTTAATTCTTACAGGAAGCATAAATACTGATGCTCAAGGAAATCCTTTAAGAGATTAATTATTGGAGAATTTATGAGTAGATTAAAGAATTGTCTTATATTATTTATTTTAACTTTATTTCTACTAATTGTAAAATTAATGCCAGTATCTTGTATTTTTCACACAGTTACTGGCATTTATTGTCCTGCTTGTGGAATGACTAGAGCTTTTAATAGCATTCTAAAGCTAGATTTTATTTCTGCATTATCCTATAATATTCTATCAATTCCCTTATTTATTTTTATAGTTGCATCAATTATACTGTTAATTATTGATATAATAAAAAATAAATTTGAATACATTCCAAATGTACTCAAATTTTTATCTAAACATTATGTCTCAATTTTAATTTTATTATTTATAAGCTTTTTATTTAATAATTTGAACTTATTTTTATAAAAAGAAATATAGTAAAATTATAGTTCCTATAAGAGTAGTTCCATCTGGTTTAATATCCATAAAAAACTCTTCTTCTTTAGCATCTTTTATATCTTCATTATCTACTACGCTTACTTTGTAATGGTCAACATTTTCAAAATTAAAAGTTACACTGTAATCCTTTTTCTCATTTTCTCCTATTTCTTCAAGTCTTATATATTTTGTTCCCATGTTCGTATCATTTTTTGTATAAAAATCAAATTTTAAACTTTTATCTTTTAAATCTTTATCTCCACTTATTATTGTTCCATTTACAAATCCATTAACATACGTAGCTTGTGCTTCATCCACAGTTACTCCAACAGAATCTGTAACTATGGTTTCTCCTTGTATGTCTTTGTATAAAGCTTTATTATATACAAAAACAAATATATCTACGAAAAAGAATAGAAATACAAATATTAATATATATATTATTATATTTCTGACTTGTTTTCTATTATCAATAAACCAAAAATCCATGTAATTACTCATAAAAACTCCCCATTACCTTAAATTAATTACATCTTTCTAAAAACGCCAGAAACTTTTCCTAATATTTCACAATTTGGAACAATTATTGGATCCATTGTTTTATTTTCTGGTTGTAATCTTATGTGATCTTTTTCTTTATAAAAAGTTTTTACTGTTGCTTCATCTCCAATTAAAGCTACAACTATTTCCCCATTATTAGCTGTGTTTTGTTTTCTTACTAAAATATAATCTCCGTCCAAAATTCCAGCTTCTATCATGCTTTCTCCTCTTACAGTTAGCATAAAACTTTCTGAATTTCCAACAAAATCAATTGGTATTGGAAATGTATCTGTAACATTTTCTACAGCTAAAATGGGCTCTCCTGCTGTTATCTTACCTATTACTGGAACATCAACTAATTCTTTATTAGTATATAAATTCTTACCTTCTACTTTTTTTGTTTTAGGATCTCCATTAGCATTTTTTAATAACCTTAATGTTCTACCTTTTTGATTTTCTTTTTTAATATAACCTAATTCAACCATTCTAGCCAAATAATTATGTACTGTTGCAGTAGATCTTAAACCTACAGCTTTTCCAATTTCTCTAACTGATGGTGGATATCCTTTCTCTTCAATTTCTTTTTCTAAAAATTTAAGTATAGCTTTCTCCCTTCTATTAAGCTTGTTAGGATCTCTTTTTATCCTTGGCATTAACATCACTCCTATCTCAATTTTAACACATTTATATAATAACACACAAACAAAAAAATGTCAAACAAAGTTTTGACATTCTTTTGTTCTCATTATTTCATTAACGTTGTAGCATTAAGCATTTTATATGTTCTACATATATTGCAATCACTACAAATTTGAATTCTACCTTCAAATATTGATTTTAAAGTATTTATAAATTCATCTTCTTTTTCTATTAAATGTATCTCTATTTTTTCAGGTAATAATGTTAATAGTGTATTTAACGCAAAGTCATTTGATGAAAATGAAATATCTGAAAGATATTTTGCATTAAATATATTTTCTGTTATTGAAATAAAATTTTTATTTTTATCCAATAATATTGACTCTCCATTTATATATATTAAATGAATCAGATCTATTTCTGATTTTTTTGATTCTATATATACCTTTAGAAGATTTATAAACTCTGTATATTCTTTATCTATGATATATTTATTTACTCCCTCATCTACTATATTGTCTATATATTTTACATATTCTTTTAATCTAAATCTAACGAATCCATCTAATATCATCGACTTTTTTTCTTTTATATATTTTAATATTTCATCATATATAAGTTTTTCTTTTTTATTTTTTTCTTCTTTTCCCATTGTTTCTAGAATATCTATACAATTTTCAAATATTTTATTTTTTTCATATTCTTCAAAATAAAAATAATTAAAATTTATAATTTCTTTTATAAGTTTATTTTCATAAAATTCTATAATTGTCTGTATAAATATATTACAAATTAAGTTTTCAAAATCACTAATATTATCTCCTTTATTGTGTATAATAATATTATTATATATTTTAAATTTATTAGTAGAATAATATATTCCATCTATTTCTACGTTCTCTAATTTTTTTAGTAGATAATTTATTATTTTAATATTATTAGTTTTTATACAAAATGAATTCATTTTAATATTATTCTCCCTTCCAATATATTTAATATTATCTACTAAATATTTTTATATATACATATTTTATTCTTAATAGTATAAAATGGTAACATGTTTAATATAACATTTCGTTTATATTTGTTTTTATATTATAAACATTTTTGAATCCAAGTTGTTTTAAAATTTCTTTTGCTCTTAGACTTCTACTGCCACTGGAGCAATAAACTATAATTGTTTTGTTTTTATCTTCTACAACATTAAAAATATTTTTTTCTATATCATATAAAGGTATATTTATTGCTGATATAAGATGTCCTTCTAAGTATTCTTGTTTACTTCTAACATCTATTAATATAAAGTCTGTATTATTATTCATTATTTTCTTTGCCTGATCATAATTTATTTCCCCATTGCTAATACTCCTATAAAAAATATTTTTTATTTTTCTAAGCATTTATTTTCATTCCTTTCCACTTTAAAAAGACAATACCCATATTATATAATATGAATATTGTCTTTTTTTGTTTAATAATTATTTTGATTCTTGTACTAATATATTTTTTCTTTTCTTTTCATTAATTGCAGTTAATATAGTTACCACTACCACATATATTAATAATCCAAATGGTATTACTAATCTATTAATTGGTATTCTTGCTATTGCAAATATACTTAAGAATGTAAGTTCTGAAGCTAGTAACCAAATTATATAATTGCCTAATACTTTAAGCACTCCTAATTTTCTATACATTATAGCTACGTAAATTAAAATTATTATTGTTGCTATACCAACAGGTATTATATAAGGTGTAATTATGCTAGAAAGTCTAACTTTTGGATTGTAGACTACTTGCATATCACTTTCTCCAATTTCTATATCATACTTTTCTTCAAGTGCACTTTTTAATGCCTCTACTAAACTATCTATGTCTTCTTTATGTTCTTGTCCAACTGTAATTGAAACCATATCTCCAAATAATTCAATTTGTTGAACTGAAATATCATCATCTTTAAAAATTCCTTTGGCAATTAATCTAATATCATTATTATCAAACTCTTTGCCTAAGTATACATCTATTCTTATATTCTTTCTGTAAGTAATGTCTGCCTCAAGCCCCATTGTTCCTATAATTACAGCGCCAACAATTATAATTATTGCTAGAACTATATAAATCATCTTTTTCATATTTACCTTACTACACCTCTTCTTTATTTATTATTTGTAATATTTACTAATAGAAATTTTGTAAATATATAATTATATAACAACATTATTATTATTCCCCAGAACATTACCATTCCAAAGCTATATATTGGTAACCATTGTGCAAAACATAATACTATTGCTATTATAGTAGCTGGAATTATAACAATTATAGCTTTAATCATTGCTTGATTAAATTTTCTATTTATTTCTATA
This sequence comes from uncultured Clostridia bacterium, assembly GCA_944390395.1. Taxonomy (GTDB): domain Bacteria; phylum Bacillota; class Clostridia; order TANB77; family CAG-508; genus CAG-273. The sequence goes on from CALXPY010000003.1 coordinate 57,221, forward strand.
TCTTCATCTGTTGTTATAGATTTTAATAATAAAATAGTAAATACATAATTTAATACCATTGCTATTATCATTCCTATTAAGCCTTCTAAAGTAAGTACTACATTAGCAAATCTTAAAACTAATAATAATATAGCAACATATCCTATAAATAATACAGAAGATATTATTCCATATTTTTTATATCTAATCATCAAATAAATTAGTCCTATAACTACAATTGCCAATACTATTATACTTGGAATTACAAAAGTATTTAATGTTAAATCTGATTTTACATATCTATTTTCAGATAGCTCATATTCTAATGGCATATTTCCACTATTCAATATTACTGCTAAATTTGAAGCTTCCATTAAATATGATTGTATAGTTTCTCCGTCAGTAGATGCTTGTCCTACTGATAATTGTAATACTCCACTACTTATTTCTTCTTCAAAATAAGTACTTATTAATTCCATTCCATCTAATTTAAAAATCACCTTTTTGGTTGTGTCTTTTCCTTCTTCATCTGTAGTTTTAACATAAGTTGTACTCATTTCCTTTAGTTTTTCTGCACCTTCTTTATTTAAATGCATACTCAAATATACACTTGTGCCAGTTGTTGTTGTAGAATATCCAACTTGTGCCTTTTCTATGTTTTGATTATTTAATAATACGTTTCCCTCTTCATCTTCTACTGTAAATTCACCTTTTGTATATAGATATTGTATAACCATATCAGTATTTGAATTTTCTACAAGATCTATTCCTATTTTTCCATTTTCTTCATCAAATCTTAATGTATATTCAGGAACTCCAATTAAGTCCAATCTTTCTTCTACAATTTTTTTAGATTTTTCGTAGTTTTCTTTTGTTAGAGCGTCCTTGCTGTTAACTGGCTCTGATTTTTTAGTTGTATCATCGCCTTCTTCAGAAACTACATTTCCATCTTTATCATATATAACATCTTCAGTTTCATCACTAACTGTTAAAGTTATATGTCTTGCTCCACTTAAGTCCATTCCTAATAAATATTCTGGTAAAATATTTTCATAATTTTTGGCTTTTGGTACAAATATTCCACCAAAAGAAATTAATGATATTAACACTATAAATAGTATTATTAATATTACTTTCAATTTTCTACTAACTGTATCTTTTTTCACTTTTCCTCATTTCCTTTCAAAGACTTTAATTTTATAATAACCTTGTATCATTTATAATAAGTTCAAACCAAATTCCTAAATATTTAGCTGCATATTTACTCATCATAGTACGTTCCATAAATATTTCAAAATAGTCAAGAACCGGAGAAATTTTTGTGTCTATTGTTAGGTCCAATGTAACTTTTCTATGTTCCTTATCTATTATAAAATTTGAATTTGTAACTGCGTAATTTACTTTATCATGTTTATCAAAAGTAGATAAATTCTGGTTAACAACCCTATCTCTATGAACATCAGATTTATCAGCTAAAATTAAAGCTGCTGATATATCACTAACTGCAGTACCAGTTTGCTCATCGTGGTTTCCTATTGCCATCATTATTTCTGTTCTGTCTTTTATATCCATTCCCATATCTTTCAAAATTTGATAAGCTAAAATTGCTCCTGTATGGGCATGATCAACTCTATTAACACAATTTCCAATATCGTGCATATATCCCGCTATTCTAGCAAGTTCTATTCTTTCTTTTGGATATTCCAAAGTTGCTAAAACATCACCTGCACGTTTAGATACAATTCCTATATGTCTATATGAATGTTCTGTAAATCCTAATGCATTCAATTGCTTTTGTGCACTTAGGATTAATTCATCTAATTCAGGATTTTTTTTAATTTCTTCTAAAGTTATCATTTAATCACTCCAAACTTTTTTTGCTACGATAAATTGTATCTTAAAATATAAAAAATATCAACCATTTTTTATAAAATGATTGATTTTTTAAATTCTAGCAAAATTTTCATTGCCAATGCAACAACTTTTTTCTAAAAAGTGTTGTCTACATCTCGTTTTATATTTTTGTTTT
>CALXPY010000004.1 GCA_944390395.1 uncultured Clostridia bacterium
GCTTGGAGACCGTGTTTTTGAAAATAATATATATAACTTAGCTTGTACAGCAATTTTAAAAAGAAAAATATATTTCATATATATCCACTAGTAAAATTCCTCCAAAAAAGCTCACAAAAAGAACGCTCCTTATTTATAAGAAACGTTCTATATTTTACATAATACATTTTAATTTTAGGTACAAAAACTAAACCAGTTTTATTCTCTAAAACATAGCTCTCTCTCTCTCTCTCTCTCTACAACGGCAACGGTTCTAGGTTTCATCTCAATTTTTCTCACAGATATGATTTCCTTTCTTTTGTTTTTCTTTTACAAGTATAACATAGTCTATAAAAATTTACTAGTATATTTTAAATAAATTTTTTATTATTTTCCATTTTTTTCTTATTAATAATGCTTGAATTTTTAATATATTTGTATTAAAATTATTTACAGAATATATTTTATTTAAGGAGATGATTTTTAATGAAAAAAGTTTTTAGTATTATACTTTTGTTCGTAATGATTTTATGTATTACAACAACAGTTAATGCTGCTACTTATACTAATACAAAATTAGAAGTGGTTGATGAAACAGTTTGTACAATTAATTTAGGTGATATGGGAATCTTCGAAAAGAAAATTGTCAATTTCAATGCAGATGAAAAATCTGTTACATTAGAACTTAATATAAAAAATATCAAAGAAGTCGATGAAGAATATAAACCTGTAGAAATCTTTTTAGTTGTAGATAATTCATATAGTACAAATAGTAATAGACAAACACTAATAGATTCTGCTAAAAAATTGGTAGAAAAACTTCATGAATTAGATCCAAATGTACAAATAGGTGTTGTAAGCTTCTCTAGTTTAGATGCTTCTCAAGGTGAAACAGAAGGTACTATAAATGACGCTGAATTACGTTTAGATTTAAGTACTTCTACATCAGATATTAATAATGCTCTTGATTCAATTCTTACTGATGAATTAGGACCAAGAACTAATTTAGATGCTGGAATTACATTGGCTAACCAAAGTTTTAACACAGATACTGATGCAGATAGATTTATGGTTATTTTAACAGATGCTGTTCCAAACACAGCTGTTGGTGGTCCAACACAAACTTATTCTGGTGAAGTTACAACAAAAACAAGAGCAAAATTAAAAGAAATTGCTGATTCTGGTGTTAATATTATTTCTTCTTTAGTGAATTTAGATGATGTAACAACAGAACCTTCAACAGGAAAAACATATAAAGCTTTAGCAGAAGAAATATTTGGAACTGAAGAAGATCCATTCGTTGGTAATTTATTTTATATTAATGAATCAGATCTAGAAGATCATATTACAAATACAATATATGAAATAATAAAACCTACTAAAGTAGATAATACTATTCAAAATATAGTTATAAAAGATTATTTCCCACAAGAAATAATAGATAACTTCGATTTTGAATATGTTGCTTCTCCTAATATAGGTAATGTATCTCAAGAAATCAATGATGAAGATAATAGTATTACATGGGAAATTGAACTTTTAGAAGAAGGAGAAACTGCTACTCTAAGTTATAAATTAACATTAAGAGATAATTATAATGTAGAAATCCTTGATAAAGTTATTCCTACAAATAATGAAGTTGATATAGACTATACTCACAATGGAGAAGATGAAACTGTATTTTCAGAAGATTCACCAAAAGTAAAAGTAACAGCAGACGAAGAACCTGCTCCAGAAAATAATGTGGATAATACTGTAGCTAATACACCTATTCCTCAAACAGGAAATAATACATTTTCTATTATAGCATTTGTAGTAATTATTGCATTAGCTTTTGGAATTAGCAGATTATATTTATTAAAAAAGTATAATAAATAATGATAGAAAAAGTTAGTATCTTATAAGATACTAACTTTTTTGCATACATTTTATATATTTTACGTGTATAAGATATTTTTTATTATATTTATCTACTTTTCTATGTAACTCATTTATTTTTTCTACATCATCTTCCTTGTTTATAAAAACTATTAGGTATGCTTCTTTGCATTTTTCTAATTCCATATATTTGTGTAATTGTTTTCCTTCATTAAGACAATCTAGCAATTTTGGATTAGATGATACTTTGTTTTCAATAATTATCTTTTCTTCTCCTTTTGTTATTTTTAAATCTACAGTAGCAAATCCAGAATTAGTTTCTGGAGATATTTGAACATCAAATCTTCCATTCTTTATTCTTAATTCTAATATTGTATGAATCAATTTAGAGATCTTTGGTTCTGATAAAAATTTATTTTCTACACTAAATAAAGTATTATATCCTCTTCTATTTTCTATTAATTTTTCTAAATCGTCTAGTAATATTTTTACTATTTCATTTAATTCTAAATCATAATCTTTTACTTTTATTTTATTAAAATATTCTCTATTCTTTTTATATAGTTTCTTTGCTAATTCATATATATTGTTTAAATGTTTTTCATCCACCTCTAAATTATAAGGTTTGACTTCTATTTCTGAAAATTCCTTTAACAAATAATTTCTATTACTATTTGCTATTTCTTCTGCTATTTTCCATTTAAGTTTATATAAATTTTTCTTTGTTCTATATTCAAAATTTTCGTCTAAATATTCCCTTTTATTTGAATATAACCAATCTATAAAGTTTTCTCCCTCACTATAAATCTCCTGGACTAAAATAGATTTTGGAACTAAAATTACTGGTATTTTTTCCATTTTATCATTAATTATATATGGTATTTCTAATATTTCCTTCTTCCATTTCATCTTGTTAAAATCAAATTCAGTTCTTATTTTAAACTTATCCGTTGGGAAATTATTTTTGTATGCTATTTTCAAACTATATTTTATAAAATCTTGTTTCAATATGCACAATATCATATCTGTTATTCTATCCGAATTTATATTGTCATCGAATATTACAATATTTTCAAAGTGATCTAAGTCAAATAAACCTTGTTTTAACAATTTTTTCATTTTTATCATAACTTTTATAGCCGCTTCTCCTGTTAGACCACTTCCTTCATTACTATCATACGAAAATCCCAAATTTGCTTCTTTAACTTCTTCAAAGTCAACCATTTTTCTTTTTAATTTATAATCTATATTTGTATCTAATATTTTCAAAATATTAGATATATATTCTATTACCTTTTCATATCCATGTTTTAATTCTGGCATATTAATATTTTTTAATAACTGTGGCTCTATAAATAGCGGTGCATCCCATCCAACTTGTGGATCAAACCATTCATCATTATTACTATATTTATATCTAACATATTCGCTATATCTTCTTTTCATATATTTTCCTTTAATTTAAATCTGAATGCAACCACGCCTTTTTTCTAAACAAGGAGCAACAGTGTTTTGACTTAAGTTGTTTTGGAAAACAAAACAACTAGTCAAACTAACTAGTTGCGACGTGGTTGGGGTACTGTGATTCGAACACAGGAAATGTCGGAGTCAGAGTCCGATGCCTTACCGCTTGGCGATACCCCAATATTTAATACTTAATTATCATACCACAATTTTATTAAAATTTCTACCATTTTTTTATTAATTTTTTAAACTTTTATTTTCTTTATGATTCAAATTCTTATTTACATTTTGCTTAAAACTAGTGTTTATTCTTCATATTCAATTGTTTTTTTATGTTGTATATGGTAAAATTAAATTGCATTTTGTGCAAGTAGAAACCGAAAAATGAGTATTTATCGAAAGGAGATTAGCACTATATGAATGTTTTTGTAGGTTGTTCTTCAAGAGAAGGTAGAAACAATGAATGCTATAATAAAATAGCTGAAGATTTAGCTAATTTTATTGTAGAAGGTAAGCACAATTACGTTTTTGGTGGATGTAAAACTGGATTAATGGGAAAAATTTATTCAATAGTTTCTCAAAGTCCATCCAGTAAAATTATTATTGCTATAACTGAATTATACAAAAGTAATTTAGATGACCTTTCTTACAGTAAAGTTTATACATTAAATACTGTTAATGAAAGAAAAAATTGCTTAATTAGTTTAGCTGACATAATGTTTTTTCTTCCTGGTGGAATTGGTACTATTGATGAAATTTTAGCAGCAATCGAAGCTAAACGAAGCCATGAGCATAATGCACCTATTATAATTCTAAATGTAAATAACTATTTTAAACATTTAATATGCATGCTTAATCAAATTTATGACGAAGGTTTGGCAGATTATGAGAATAAGAAACTGTATTTTGTTGCAAATTCTTTAGATGAAGCTAAAACTTATTTGTCAAAGGTGTTTTAAACTTCGATTATACATTTCTTTTTAGCTGATAGAAAATTTACATTAGTTAAAAACGGGTACTTAAAAGCAGAGAATTAATAATTCTCTGCTTTCTCTTTAAATTATTTTATTGCTTTTCTTCCTCTAAATACTGCTACATCTTCTAATTCTGATTCAATATTTAATAATCTATTATACTTAGCAACTCTATCTGTTCTACATGGAGCACCAGTTTTTATTTGTCCTGCATTTGTAGCTACTGCTACATCTGCTAATGTTGTGTCTTCTGTTTCACCACTTCTGTGTGATACAACTGCTGTATAACCATTTCTCTTTGCTAATTCAATTGCATCTAATGTTTCTGTTAATGTTCCAATTTGATTTAATTTGATTAAAATACTATTTGCAATTTTGTTGTCAATTCCTTTTTGTAATCTCTTAATATTAGTTACAAATAAGTCATCTCCTACTAATTGGATTTTGTCTCCTAATTTTTCAGTTAATTTTTTCCATGAATCCCAGTCTTCTTCTGCTAATCCATCTTCTATAGAAATAATTGGATATTTATTAGCTAAATTAACTATAAAGTCTACCATTTCGTCTTTAGTCTTGAATTCATCTGTTTTCCAGAAATAGTATCCATCTTTACCTATTTTTTTAGCTTCATCATACATTTCTGTTGCTGCTACATCTAATGCTAAACATACATCTTTACCTGGCTCATATCCAGCTTGTTTTATTGCTTCTAGAATTAATTCTATTGCTTCTTCTTCGCTATTTACCATTGGTGCAAATCCACCTTCGTCACCTACACCAGTTGATAATCCTTTTGATTTTAATACTTTTTTCAAGTTATGGTATACTTCTACACCCATTCTCATACATTCACTAAAAGATTCTGCTCCTACTGGCATAATCATAAATTCTTGTACACTTAAACTACTATCTGCGTGTTTTCCACCATTCATTATATTCATCATTGGAACTGGTAATTCTTTAGCATTAACTCCACCTATATAACTATATAGACTTAAACCTAATGAATTAGCTGCTGCTTTTGCTACTGCTAAAGATACTCCTAATGTAGCATTTGCACCTAATTTAGCTTTATTTTCAGTTCCATCTATTTCTATTAAAAGCTTATCTATTTTAGCTTGCTCATAAACATTCATTCCTTCTAATTCTTTTGCAATTTTTTTATTAACATTTTCTACTGCTTTTAATACACCTTTACCTAAATATCTTTCTTTATCTCCATCTCTTAATTCAACTGCTTCAAAACTTCCTGTTGATGCACCTGAAGGAACCATTGCAACTCCACAAAATCCCCCTTCTGTTACAACTTCTACTTGAACTGTAGGATTTCCTCTTGAATCTAATACTTCTAGTGCTTTAACACTTTCAATTCCTAAATAATCTTTCATTAATAAAACTTCCTTTCTTTAATTTATATAAATTATTAGTATCTTTAAGCTTATTTCCCTTTTTTGATTTGTATATGTATGATACCTGTTCTTTTTTATACTGTATAACATTTCTAACAGGCTTTTTATATATCGCTTCTGAATAGATTTTAATATTTGGCTTAAAATTTATTGATTCTTTTAAGTATTCATTTATTATATCTCTATCTTCTTTTTTCATACTTTCAGCTGGAATTTTTAAATTATTATATATCCATATAACTGCTCTTTGATTAGAATTATATTTTGATTTTGTCAAATCATCAAAATTATATTCAATAATAAATTTAAATCCTTCTATCTTTATAGTAAGATTTGTCCATAATTCCATCTCTGAATCTATAAATTCTTGTTTTAGATCTTGTATACTACTATACAATTCATCTACAAGTTCTAAATATTCATCTTCTGCGAAATTAAATCTATTAGGAACTTCATATACATTTATAGGTTTTTTCTTTAGTATCCCTTTAGGAAAATAATAGAAAAACATTTCTCCTGTTTCCAAATTGTTTATCTTTTCATCTACAGAAGCATACAAATATATTCTATCCCATTTTTCTGGTATCATATAAAATAATTGTTTTTGTATTTTTGAATATATTTTTTTTAATTTTGCTGTATCATACATTACAAATTCCTTCTTATCCCTTATTTCTCGATCAGACTTTCGCCTGTCATTTCTTTTGGTTTTTCAAGTCCCATAATTTCTAACATAGTTGGTGCTAAATCTGCTAGTTTACCTTCTTTTAATTTTACACCTTCTACTCCATATAGGATTAATGGAACTGGATTTGTTGTATGTGCTGTATGTGGTTCCCCTGTTTTGTAATCTATCATTTGTTCTGCATTTCCATGATCAGCAGTTATTATAGCTACTCCATTTTCTTTTTCTAGAGCCTCTATTACTTTTCCTACGCATTCATCAATAGTATCTATTGCCTTTACTGCTGCTTCAAAATTTCCAGTATGCCCTACCATATCTGGATTTGCATAATTTAATATTATACAGTCATATTTTTTACTTTCTATAGCTTCAATAACTTTTTGAGTTACTTCATAAGCACTCATTTCAGGTTTTAAATCATAAGTTTCAACTTTTGGTGATGGCACTAGTATTCTATCTTCACCTTTATATTGTTTTTCTTCTCCTCCATTAAAGAAGAAAGTAACATGTGCATATTTTTCAGTTTCTGCTATTCTTAATTGTGTTAATCCACATTTTGAAATATACTCTCCAAAAGTATTATTAAGCACTGTTGGTTTAAATGCAATATTTACGTTTGGTAATGTTTCATCATACTTAGTAAAACATACAAAAAATAAATCTAATTTTTTAGTTTCAAATTCATTAAAATCTTTGTCTACCAACGTTCTAGTAATTTCTCTTGCTCTATCTGGTCTAAAATTAAAGAATATTACAGAATCTTTATCTTGTATTTTGGCTACTGGTTCATCACCATTATATATAACTGTTGGAACAACAAATTCATCAAATATTTCTTTTTGATAAGAACTTTCTATAGCAGAAATAGCAGATGTTGCTTTTTCGCCTATTCCATTTACTAAAGCGTCATAAGCTTTTTTTATTCTTTCCCATCTTTTATCTCTGTCCATAGCATAAAATCTTCCTGAAATTGTAGCTATCTTTCCAACACCTTTTTCCTTTATTTTTTCTTCTAATTTTATTACATAAGATTCTCCAGATGCTGGTGGTGTATCTCTTCCATCTAAAAAGCAATGAATATATACATTTTCAAAATCTTTTCTTTTTGCTAGTTCTAAAAGAGCATATAAATGACGTATATGACTATGAACTCCACCATCAGAAAGTAATCCCATAACATGAAGATTAGAATTATTCTTTTTGCAGTTTTCTATTGCTTCAGAAAATTCTTTTATACTAAAGAAATCTCCATCTTCTATCTCTTTTGTTATTCTTGTTAGTTCCTGGTAAACTATTCTACCAGCTCCTATATTTGTATGACCTACTTCAGAGTTCCCCATTTGTCCTTCTGGAAGCCCAACATTTAAACCACTAGTAAATATTCTAGTAGTTGGACATGTTTTCATTAGTTTGTCTATATTAGGTGTCTTCGCAGCTTTTATTGCATTTGCTTTTTCATTTTCATTTTCTCCAAATCCATCTAATATCATTAGCATTATAGGTTTTCTATCCATCTTATTTATGTCTCCATTCTTTTAATAATTTATAATTTTTTCAAAGTCATCTAATTTTAGACTTGCTCCTCCAACTAATCCTCCATCTATATCAGACATATTAAATAATTCTTTAGCATTATCTTTATTTACACTTCCACCATACAATATTATGATGTTTTCTGCTACATTTTCACCATAATTTTTTTCTATTTCTTTTCTAATAGCTTTTATACTATTATTTGCATCTTCTTTTGTTGCAGTTTTACCTGTTCCTATTGCCCATATAGGTTCATACGCAATTATTACTTTTTCTAAGCTTTTTGGTTCTAAACCATCCAAGGCTTTTTTTACTTGATTTGTAATAATTTCTTCTGCTTTTCCCATTTCTTTTTGTTCTAAAGTTTCACCTACACAAACAATTGGTTTCAAATTATGATTTAATGCAGATTTTATTTTTTTATTAACACTCTCATCAGTTTCATTAAAATATTGTCTTCTTTCAGAGTGTCCTATTATTACATACTCAACTCTTATAGCTTCTAACATTTCTCCTGATATTTCACCAGTATATGCTCCTTTATCTTCAAAGTGCATATTTTGAGCTCCTATTTTTATGTTTGTTTGTTGAGCTGCTAATAAAGAATAGAATAAATCTATATAAGGTACACAAAGAATTACTTCTTTGTGCCCTTCTTTTACTTTAGGTGCAAGATTTTCTATAAAACTCATTGCTTCATTTGGAAGCATATTCATTTTCCAGTTTCCTGCAATTACTTTTCTTCTCACTATATATTTTCTACCTTTCTTTGTTTTTATTTATTATTTAAACAAGCTACACCTGGTAATTCTTTTCCTTCTAATAATTCTAAAGATGCTCCTCCACCTGTTGAGATATGAGTAAAGTTATCTTCAAGTCCTAATTTCTTTATTGCTGCAACAGAATCTCCACCACCAACAACAGATGTTGCTTTTACTGATGCTATTGCCTCTGCAATTTTCTCTGTACCTACACTAAATTTTTCTAATTCACAAATTCCAAGTGGTCCATTCCATAGTATTGTTTTCTTATCTTTTAATTCTTGTGCAAACATTTCTATTGTACGTGGACCTATATCACATCCTTGCCAATTAGAAGGAATTTGATTAGAAGGTACGACCTTTTCTTGTGATACTTCTAAGAACTTAAAGAATTGTTTTTGTTTTTCTTTTTTGTCTAATTCTTCTTCATTACTTACAGTTAATGTTGGTGCAACAACTGTATCAAGTGGAAGTAGTAGTTTTACTCCTGCTTCTTCTGCTTTTTTCATAATTTTTTTTGCTTCTTCTATTTTATCTTCTTCACAAAGTGATTCTCCAATTTCAGCTCCATTTGCTTTTAAGAATGTATATGCCATTCCTCCACCAATTAAAATTTCGTCTACTTTGTTAAGCAAATTCTCTATTACACCTATTTTATCAGAAACTTTAGCTCCTCCTAATATTGCCAAAAATGGTTTTTCTGGATTCTCTAAAATTCCATTTAAGAATTTAATTTCTTTTTCCATAAGAAAGCCTGCTACAGAAGCATCTACAAAATGAGATACACCTTCTGTTGAACTATGTGCTCTATGTGCTGTTCCAAATGCATCATTTACATATATTCCATCACATAAATTAGCTAATTCTTTAGACATGCTTTCTTCATTTTTTTCTTCTCTAGCATCAAATCTTACATTCTCTAAAAGTATTACTTCTCCATCTTGCATATTATTTGATAATTCTTTTGCACTTTCTCCTGTTACGTCTTCGGCTAATTTAACTTGTACTCCTAATAATTCTGTAAGTCTTTTTGCAACAGGACTTAATGAAAATTCTTTTTTAACTTCGCCCTTTGGTCTTCCTAAGTGTGAGCAAAGTATAACCTTTGCTCCACCTTCCATTAAATATTTAATAGTTGGAAGTGCTGCTTGTATTCTTGTATCATCAGCAATTATTCCTTCTCCTTTTATAGGAACATTAAAGTCACATCTAACTAATACTCTTTTACCTTTAACATCTATATCACGTATAGTCTTTTTATCCATAATACTAAAACCTCCATAAAGTTTTTTTAATTTCTATTTATTAGAAATATATATTGCAAGGTCAACTAATTTGTTAGAGTATCCCCATTCATTATCATACCATGCAACTAATTTTACAAAAGTATCAGTTAAAGCAATACCTGCTGTTGCATCAAATATAGATGTATGTGAATCATGTATAAAGTCAGAAGAAACAACTGGATCTTCTACATATTCCATTATTCCTTTCATTTCATTTTCTGTTGCTTTCTTAACTGCTGCACAGATTTCTTCGTAAGTAGCTGGTTTTGCTAAATTACATGTTAAATCTACTACAGACACATCAACTGTAGGTACTCTAAAAGACATTCCTGTTAATTTTCCGTTTAATTCTGGTATAACTTTTCCAACAGCTTTAGCTGCACCTGTTGAAGATGGTATAATATTAGCTGATGCTGCTCTACCACCTCTCCAATCTTTTTTAGAAGCTCCATCTACTGTTTTTTGTGTAGCTGTTATAGAATGAACTGTTGTCATTAATCCATCTTTTATTCCAAAATTATCATTAATTACTTTTGCAAGTGGTGCTAAGCAGTTTGTTGTACATGATGCATTAGAAATAATATTCATGCTTGGGTCATATTTATCATTATTTACACCCATAACAAACATTGGTGCATCTTTAGAAGGTGCAGAAATTATTACTTTTTTTGCTCCTGCATCTATATGAGCTTGTGCTTTTTCCATTGTAGTAAATACTCCTGAACATTCCAATACGTAATCTACTCCATCTGCTCCCCATGGTATGTTCTTTGGATCCATTTCATTATATACTTTAATTTCTTTTCCATTTACTACTAATATATTATCCTTTGCATATACCTCTCCTTCAAATTTACCATGAACAGTATCATACTTAATCATATAAGCCATATAATCTGCTGCGATAAAAGGATCGTTTATTGCAACTACCTCTACTTCCTTTTTATTTAATGCTGCTTGGAAGCTTAAATTCCCAATTCTTCCAAATCCATTAATTCCTAATCTAACTGACATATAAAATCCTCCTTAAAATCAATATATGTTTAGTATTTCCTAAACAAGTACATTTTATATCAAAAAAGAATACTTTTCAAGTATTCTTTTACAATTATTTTGTTATTATTATTATAATTTAACATTATCAACTATTTTTATTTCTTGGAACAAGAAATCTTTAACTTTTTCTCCTGTTATTTCATAGAATAAAAAGTCATGTACATCTTTACCTGTTATTTCTTGGTGCCAAAAGTCATGCACTTCTCTTAAAACTTTTTCTTGTTTTGGAGTCATAGTTACTACTATGTCTTGAAATAGAAAATTTTTAATTTTAGTCCACACACTTATCTCTGCTGGTAACTCTTTATTATTAATATCCATATCTTTTCTCCTCCTTTGTTGATTATTAAATCATACTACAATATTTATACTATATTTCTTGATATTTATCAAGCTTTTTTATTGTATTTTTTATTACATTTTTGTTACAAAATTGTTACATACTTATTTCAATCAAATTTCCATTTGTGTTCCCAAAAAGCTGGCAGCTGATTGTGCAACTTTTTGTTCTACCTCAGTCATCTTTGTACTGCTATCTTTTGAAAGTAATATTACACTTCCTATAACATCTCCATCAGATATAATTGGATATACTACTTGAGAATTATATTTTCTTTCTCTATTATCATTTTTCGTTATTGGAATAGACACATCATTATTTTCACGACTAGTATATTTTTCTTTATCATCCATTATTTTTTCTAGTTCTTTACTTATACTTTGTTCTAAAAATTCTTTCTTAGGACCTCCAGCAACAGCTATTACAGTATCTTTATCTGTTATGCAAGCTATATGTCCTGTTGTTTTTGATAAAGTATCTGCATATCCAGCTGCAAATTCAGTAAGTTCTCCTATTGGAGAATATTTTTTTAATATTACTTCACCTTCTTTATCTGTAAAAATTTCTAATGGATCTCCGCTCTTTAATTCTTAATGTCTTTCTAATTTCTTTTGGAATTACTACTCTTCCTAAATCATCTATTCTTCTTACAACTCCTGTTGCTTTCATTTTTTTCCTCCTTTAAAAATATATGTCTATTCTTATTATTACAATAAAGGAAAATTTTATACATAAAATTGTCAATCTATATTTATTTTATAATTCTTTTTTTGAACTTTTTATACTATTTTTTATTGTTTACATTCATTGGTAAAATTTTTTAATGCAAATTAAAATAGAACAATAGCGGGCTTCTTTAGACATCTTATATATTTATAACATCTTAAAGTCCGCATAATTGTTCGCGTGCCAATTTTACTTTAGTAAAATTGTGTACATCTGTTAGCGAAGCAATTATTGCACGTATCAAGGTAATTTAACATTGTTGTATGCGGAAAAATCGTTAAAAGTACTGAAATATCAAGGGAATAAGTTGATTTTTCTTATACAATAAAAAAGAGAACCCAAAAAACGGTTCTCTTTCGGAGGAGTCATATTTTCATTGCTATTAATGGTTTTTCATGACTTTCCAGTTCTTCTGTTGGAGAAATTCTTTCCACCTCAATCCTTAGTTTGTCTTCTTTATAATTTGCATCTGCAATTTTTATTTTTGAATAATATGTAGGTGACTGAGAATCTCTTACTATGAGAGTATAACTTTTCATCAAGAGTTTCATTTTTGATTCTATTTTAAACAATTTTTCCCTATTTGGCTCTGGAATGGTCAAATTCGTTATAGCACCATTTTTTATTAGACGTAACATAATTAAAAAGTAACAACTTATATCTGCTATTTCTCCTTTCTGGTATTTGAGATTAGTTCTAATGAATTTATCCCATTCTGCTATATTAACCAGCTCTCTTTTTTTGTCGCCTTCCTTCTTCCATATTTTAATCTCACTAACGTCAAGAATAAAAAAATTATTTGTTCTTTTCTCTAAAGATTGTAATAAGTATGACTTTAAAATTCTATCATCTAGATCTTTAAAATTCCTTATACATTCTCGTTTGTTATCGAAAAGGACATCCTCTAGTTCTAGATCTGATACATCAACTAATATTGTATTCCGACGAATCTGTTCTCTTGCTTCATATAACGTCATTTAAGATTTCATCCTTTCTTAGTACTTTTTTATTGCATAAAGTTAATTTGTTTTTTATATGATTCCTCCTTTTAAGTATACATAACATATAGTATATTTTACCATATCTTATTGATTTTTGCAATTATTCTTTATTTTTTCTAATCTTTTCTAAGGAAAAGATTAAACTTTTTTTATCTTAATACTTCCATTATTTAAATTACATGTAAAAAGGAAGTCCTTTTCAGACTTCCTATGCTATTTATTATTTATTCTTTTTTATTAATACTATTGATCCTACTGAAATAGCCACTAATGTAACTGCAACTGCAATATAAACATTATTTACACCTGTTTTTGGTGTTTCATCTTTTTCATTTTCTTCATTCTTTTCTGGTTCTTTTACTGGACTTTCTGAAGATTCTAATTTTTGTTCTGTTAAAACATAAGTAGAGCAATGATCCAATGATAATGTTACATTACCATTATTATATTTTACAGTTCCCATTTCTTCATATTGAGCAGTAATATCATTGTAATAATATAGGTTTAAATCTTTTTGTCCTTCTCCATATTTTTCTGTACCTACATAAATTGTTATTTCTGCTTTTCCTGGTAATTTTCCATCATGAGCAAATTCTATAAATAATCCATCATTTATATCATTTGGTTTAATGTATTCGAACTTTTCTGTTGAAATTTGTATTCCTGTAGCTAACATAGAATCTGTTTTTGTAATATCACTACTTTTGAATTCCCAAGTAATATTTCCTAAATTCAATTGTAAAGTAGCTTTTTCACAATTTTGTAGTTTTTCAAAAACTTCTGTATCTATTGCATCTGCTGAATTTAAAGTTACTATTGTAGTTTTATAATCAGCTATTGCAGATAAAATATTCTCTGTTGTAGGTTCTGTTACTTCATTAACAGTTAATTCTCTATATTTTTCTTCACTAACTGCAGTCATTGATACGCCCCCTACAGTGCTATTTATATTTGTAACTGCATTTACTACGTTATATGATATTGAATGTTTACTATTAAAAGTAATTTTTGTTCCTGTTTCATCAAGTTCTATTTTTATAGGATTACCATAATCCTCATCTGTAGATGATTCTAAGCTTCCTGTTCCATTCATAATTATATTTTCTGGTAATGGAACTTTTTCTCCTGTTGTTTCATTATATGCTACTAAAGTAAGTGTATCTCCTACTTTTGTATAATAATGTCCATCAAATTCAACAACATTTTCGCCTTCTAGTCTATACTCTAAGTTTTCTGCTCCAATTGTTGGAATTAATTTGTTATACTTCTCTTCGCTTACTGTCACTACAGATATTGTATCTATTATTTCTCCGCTCTCTTTGTTAGCTACTCTGTAATATAGATCTTGCTTAGTATTTACTGTAATTTTAGTCCCTGTTTCATCGATTATGTATTCTGGCTCTTTTCCATAATCTTCATCCTCTTTATTTTCGCTATCTGGTAATTCAACCTTACTTATTACAACATTTTCTGGAACCTGAACTTTTTCTCCTGTTTCATCATTGTAAGCAACTAAAGTAAGAGTATCACCAGCTTTTGCATAAAGTTGTCTACAAACTTCTATAATGTTGTCGCCTTCTAGATTAAAAGATAAATTGCTTAAATCTTCTGCTGCAAAACTTTGTGTAATTGGTAACATCATTACTAATAGAAAAATACCAATTACTAGAATTGAAAATTTTTTTAAATTTTTCATTTTCCTTCTCTTCCTCCTTTTATTTAATATATGTATAATATATTACAACTTTTTATTTAAGTCAAGAAGTTTTGATTTTTTTAATTATAAATTAAATCAAGGTAAATTAACACGCTATTTTCTTTCTATCTATTGAATTTTTAATGTTTTTTTTATATAATTATGTACATAATTTTATTATAGAATGGAGATGCTTTTTATGGAGAACACACTTGTAAAATCTTTATTTAGAGATTTGGACTCCTTTGTAGACAAAAATGTTCAAGTTTCTGGTTGGGTTAAAACCCTTAGAGATTCAAAAAATTTTGGATTTATTGAATTAAATGATGGTTCATTTTTTAATAATGTTCAAATAGTTTTTGATAATTCATTAAATAACTTTGAAGATATTAGAAAACTTTCTATTAGTTCTTCTATAATTGTTCAAGGTTTAGTTATTAAAACTGAAAATGCAAAACAACCTTTTGAAATAAAGGCTAATAATATAGTAATTCAAAACTTAGCAGATTTAGATTATCCTTTACAAAAAAAGAGACATTCTTTTGAATATTTAAGAACAGTAGCACATTTAAGACCAAGAACTAATACATTTAATGCTGTTTTTAGAGTAAGATCAATTTTATCTTTTGCTATTCATAAATTCTTTCAAGAAAGAGGATTTGTATATGTTCACACACCTATTATAACTGGTAGCGATTGCGAAGGTGCTGGTGAAATGTTTAGAATAACTACTTTAGATATGGATAATTTACCTAAAACAGAGGATGGAAAAGTAGATTTTTCTCAAGACTTTTTTGGAAAATCTTCTCACCTTACTGTAAGTGGTCAATTAGATGTAGAGACTTATGCTCATGCATTTAGAAATGTATATACTTTTGGTCCAACTTTTAGAGCTGAAAATTCTAACACTGTTAAACATGCAGCAGAATTTTGGATGATAGAACCTGAAATTTGTTTTGCTGATTTAAAAGATGACATGGATTTGGCTGAAGATATGGTAAAATACATTATATCTTATGTACTAGAAAATGCACCTGAAGAAATGGAATTCTTTAATAAATTTATAGATACTACTTTATTAGAGAGATTACATCATGTTGTAAATTCTGATTTTGCTAGAATTTCTTATACTGATGCTATAAAAGAACTAGAAAAAGTAAATGATAAATTTGAATTTCCTGTAACATGGGGTACTGATATACAAACAGAACATGAGAGATACTTAAGTGAAGTTGTATTTAAAAAACCAGTGTTTGTTACAGATTATCCAAAAGAAATTAAAGCGTTTTATATGAAAGAAAATCCAGATGGTAAAACTGTAGCTGCAACTGATTTATTAGTTCCTGGAATTGGAGAGATTATTGGTGGTAGCCAAAGAGAAGATGATTTTGATAAATTATCTAAACGTATAGATGAATTAGGATTAGATAAAAAAGATTATTGGTGGTATTTAGATTTACGTAGATATGGAAGTTGTCCACACGCGGGATTTGGATTAGGTTTTGAAAGAATGATGATGTACTTAACAGGTATACAAAATATTCGTGACGTATTACCTTTCCCACGTACCCCAAAAAACTGTGAGTTCTAAAATAATAGCGGACTTATTTTAATATTTAATAGGTAATATGATTAGTCATATTACCTATTTCTATAACTGAATTGTGGAGGAATAATGGAAAAATATACAAAAAAATTAGAATATGACAAAGTTATAAATATATTAAGTGAATATTGTAATACTTATATTGGAAAAGAATTATGTTCTAAGTTACAACCAAATTTTAATTTTAATGAAGTTACTAAGCTTCTTTCTCAAACAGACGAAGCTTGCTTGTTACTTGTAAAGAAAGGTAATTTGCCTTTAAATGCAATTCCAAATATAAATAATTACTTAAAATCCTTAGATAGTGAATTAATTCTATCTATAAAGGGATTATTAGACATTGCTAAATTTTTAAAAATTTCTAGAGAAGTAAAAGATTACTTTTTTTCTGATAAAGAATCTATGAATGATGAATATGAATTACTATATAATTACTTTAATAATTTATATTCTAACCCTAATTTAGAAAATAATATTTTCGAAAAAATAATTGATGAAGAAAATGTGGCTGATACTGCATCTTCTAAACTTAATTCATTAAGACGAAATAGAAGAAAATTAGAACAAGATATTAAAGACAAATTAAATTCTTTTATCCATTCTTCTAATTATTCAAAATATATAATGGATTCAATTATTACAATTAGAAATGATAGATATGTAATCCCTATAAAAGAAGAATATAAAAATTCTATTAAAGGATTTATTCATGATGTTTCAAGTAGTGGTTCCACAGTGTATATAGAGCCATTATCTGTTTTTGAAATTAATAATTCTATTAATAATGTTAAAATAGAAGAAAATATTGAAATTGAGAAAATACTAACAGATTTATCAAGCTCTTTATTCCCTATTCTAGAAAATTTTAAAAATAATATTAATATATTAGGAAATTTGGATTTAATATTTGCTAAAGCTAAATATTCTAGAGATAATAATTGTGTTAAACCTAATTTAAATAATAGTAAATATATTAATTTAGTTAAAGCTAGACACCCTTTAATAGACAAAAATGTAGTAGTTCCTATTGATATTTCTGTAGGTAATACTTATAGTTCTTTAATAATAACTGGACCTAATACTGGTGGTAAAACAGCAAGTTTAAAAACTGTTGGGGTTTTACTACTTATGGCCTACTCTGGAATTCTTATTCCATGCCATGAAAGTTCTTCTATTTATGTTTTTGAAAATATTTTTGCTGATATTGGTGATGAGCAAAGCATACAAGAATCTTTAAGTACTTTTTCAGCTCACTTAGTAAATATAATAGAAATAACCAATCTTGCAAATAAGAATAGCCTCATTTTATTAGACGAATTGGGTTCTGGTACAGATCCTATAGAAGGAGCAAATCTTGCTATTAGCATTTTAGAATATTTTAAAGAAATTGGCTGTCTTGTTATTTCTACTACTCATTATTCAGAATTAAAAAATTATGCATTAGTAAACGAAGGTTTTAAAAATGCAAGTTTTGAATTTGATTTAAATAATTTAAAACCAACATATAAACTTCTTATTGGCATACCTGGTAAAAGTAATGCTTTTGCTATTAGTAAAAAATTGGGACTAAATTTTAAAATATTAGAAAGAGCCATGTCTCTAGTAGATAATGACGACATCAGTATAGAAGAATTACTAAAAAATATTTATGATAATAAAATCAAAATCGAACAAGAAAAAGAAGAAATTCAAAAAAACTTAAATCAAATAGAATTTCTTAGAAAATCTTTAGAAAAAGATAATAGTGAATTGCTAGAAAAAGAAAACGATATAATCAATACAGCTAAACAAAAAGCAAGAGAAATCTTAATGTCTGCTAAAGAAGAAGCAAATGATATTATAAAAGAATTATCCAATACAGCTCAATTAAAAAATGCTAATAATTTAAGAAATAAATTAAATGATAGTATAAAAAAAGTAAATACTACTAATTCACCTAATAATGTAGTAGATAATAATGAAATATTAAAGCCAGATGAAATTTCTATAGGTTTATCGGTTAAAATTCTTCCTTTTGGTCAAATTGGTAAAATTTTAACATTGCCAAATAAATCTGGAAATATACAAGTTCAAATTGGCAATACAAAAACCTATGCAAAATTAGAAAATTTGAGAAAAAGTAACATACAAGAAGAAAAAGATTTACATTCTAAAGTAACTACAAATAAATCTACTAATTTTAAATCTCAAAATGTAATGCCTGAAATAAATGTAATAGGTAGAAATGTTGAAGAAGCAATATTTGTTATAGATAAATACTTAGATGACTGTTCTTTATCAAGTATAAAATCTATAAGAATTGTACATGGAAAAGGTACTGGTAAATTAAGAGAAGGTATTCATAAATTTTTAAAAACTAATCCTCATGTTAAGTCATATAGGTTAGGTACTTTTGGCGAAGGAGAAATGGGTGTAACAGTTGTAGAACTAAAATAAACTTCCTAAAAAGGAAGTTTATTTTTATTTAATCTATTTATTGTGCAATTAATCCATATTGCTCCATTAACCAAGTATAATAATCAAATACATCTAAAGTTTGTGGCACGCCATAATCTACACCATAAGTTTCTACCGTTATACTTTTAATTACTGGTGCTTCCTTTGGAGTATCAGATGCTATTTCGTTTCCATCTTCATCTTTAGGTACCTCTTCATCTTCTTCTAGTTCGCTATCTCTATAAAATACTTCTGTATTAGCAATTTCTTCAACTACATCCATTCCTTCAATTACTTTTCCAAATGCAGCATATAAACCATCTAAAGAAGAATTATCTTCTGTCATAATAAAAAATTGTGAACCAGCTGAATTATATCCTTTAGTTAAAAGTGAAGAACTTGTAGAACCATAATCTGATCTAGCCATTGATATAACACCTTTTTCATGTTTTAATGTATTGTCATTATATCCATTAGCTATAAATTCTCCTGGTATATTATATTCTTTATCTTCTGCTACATCATCCATAATATTGCTTAATTTTGGAGAGCCTGTTCCATTTCCATTTATATCTCCACCTTGTATCATAAAGTCAGGTATTGTTCTATGGAATGTTAATCCATTATAAAATCCTCTATTAGCTAATCTTATAAAATTAGTTACTGTATTAGGTGCCATATCTGGATATAATTCTATTTTTACTGTTCCATATCCTTCTACTTCCATTGTAGCAACTGGATTTGGTATATCAGTAGTAAGCTTTTTATAAAATCCATAACACACAAATGCAATACCTACAACTACTAAAATAATTCCTAAGATTAATAATACTCTAACAAAATTTTTCATATTTCCTCCCTATATTACTATAACATCAAATTATCAAAAACAAATTGTTCTTGCATTCTCTTTAGTGATTGTTTAATTGTTCTTGCTCTAACTTCACCAATTCCATCAACAGCATCTAATTGCTCTAAATCAGCAGCTAATATATGTTGAAATGATTTAAATGATTTTACTAAATTATCAACAATATTACTTGGCATTCTTGGAATTTTGTTTAATACCCTATATCCTCTTGTGTATACACCAACTTCATCATAATTTTCAAAATCTTCATATCCCAATAAAGTTGCTATTTTTTCTGAATTCATTAAACTCTCATGATCAAAATTTTGTAATTCTTCAAATAATTCTTCTGGCTCTTTTTTCTTTCCAGGAGCTATATAATCTTTTATTATCAGTAACTCTTCTTCTTCTAAATCTCCTATTAATTCCTTTAATTGCATTTCTATAAGTCTACCTTCTTCTCCCAACTCGTAAATTCCTCTTTGAACTTCTTCAACAACATTTATTACCATTTGAGCTCTTTGAATAGCAATTATTACATTTTCTAATGTAACTATATCATTAAATTCATATTCATTTAGCAAGCTTAATTTATTATCAAATACTATTTTATATTTTTCCACTGTTTGAAGTGCTTGATTACATTTAGATATCACCTTAGAAATATCTTCTAATACATATCTGCTATTTCCTTTAAAAATGGTAATTATTCCTCTTCTTTGGGATATACTTATTACTAAATTACCAGTTTGTTTTGCTGTACGTTCTGCTGTTCTATGTCTGGTACCTGTTTCGGTAGTAATAATATCCGAAGAAGGAATAAGTTGAGTATTAGCATATAATATTTTTTTAAAATCATTACTTAGTACTATAGCTCCATCCATTTTAGCTAATTCATATAATCTAGAGGAAGTATAATCAACATCCAGCTTAAATCCACCATCAACTAAATCTAATACTTCTTTTGTATCTCCCACAACAATTAAAGCTCCTGTATTAGACTTTAATATGTTTTCTAACCCTTCTCTTATTGGTGTGCCTGGTGCAATTAGCTTTAAAACTTCGATGATAGTATCATCTTTTTTCATTTTTAGCCTCCTTAGATACAATTATTTTATTCCAATAGATTTCATTGCCTCATTTATATTCCCAACGCCTATTATATCTAATTTATATTTTTCTTTCAAGAGTTTTTGGTTACTTTTTGGAATAATACACTTTTTAAAGCCTAATTTTTCTGCTTCTTTTAATCTTTTGTCTATTAAATTAACAGCTCTAACCTCTCCTGTAAGTCCAACTTCCCCTATTGCTACAGTAGTTTTATCTATACTAATATTTTTGAAACTTGAAGCTGCTGCTAATATAATTCCTAAATCTACAGCTGGTTCATTTATTTTTATTCCACTAACTACATTTAAGTAAACATCTTGTCCACCCAATGCAAGTCCAGCTTTTTTCTCTAACACAGCAATTAAAAGTGTTAATCTATTATAATCTATACCATTTGCTGTTCTTCTTGGTATTCCAAACACACTTGGAGTTGCAAGTGCTTGTAATTCTATCAATAATGGTCTTGTTCCTTCCATACTAGCTACAATAACTGATCCAGCTGGATTATCTGCTCTTTCAGAAATCAACACAGATGAAGGATTTGTTATTTCCACCATTCCCTCATTCTGCATTTCAAACATTCCAACCTCATTGGTTGAACCAAACCTATTTTTTACACTTCTTAATATTCTATATGAAAAATATCTTTCACCTTCCAAATATAATACTGTATCTACTAAATGTTCTAATACTCTTGGACCTGCTATATTTCCTTCTTTAGTAACATGTCCTATAATTACAGTAGTTATATCATTACTTTTACATATTTTCATAATTCTTGAAGTTATTTCTCTAACTTGACTAACAGTTCCTGCTGCCGATGTAATTTCGTCGGAATACATTGTTTGAATAGAATCTATAATGGCAAGTTTAGGTTTCATTTCTAATATAGTATTTTCTATTATATCAATATCTGTTTCTCCTAAAAACATTATATTTTCATTATTAATTCCTAACCTATCTGCTCTTAATTTAACCTGTTCTGCTGACTCTTCTCCAGAAACATATAATACATTGCCATTTCCTTGTACATTATTACATAGCTGTAGAATAAGAGTAGATTTACCAATACCAGGTTCTCCGCCAAGAAGTACTAATGAACCTTTTACTAATCCTCCACCTAATACTCTATTTAATTCACCTATTCCTGTGCTAATTCTTATTGTTTCTTTTCCCTCAACTTTGTTTAATTGTCGTGGAGTTACATTCTTTTTTTCTGCTTTTCCCCCACCACTTACATTATTACTAATCTTTTCTTCATAAAAAGTATTCCATTCATTACATCCGTGGACATTTTCCTAACCATTTTGTTGATTCGTATCCACAACTACTGCAAACAAAAACTGTTTTACTTTTGCTCATTCTTCCTCCTTTTTTCTCACTTACTGTTGGAAAAGAATTAAATTAATTATTTTTCAACAATCGCTAATATGAACATAGCATGAGACCAACCCAACCCCACTACCCAATTTGGTTGCATTGTTTGGTTATCTACCTGCTCTCCTAATAATCCATGTACATTTGCAGAATTAATTATAAAATCAATACATTCTCTTTCTTTCTTATAATCTTTAATCTTTCTATAATACATTGCCATCCAACAAGTGGCTATAGGCCATGGATTTTTTCCACCCATATAATGGTCTCCTTCAAATCTTAAGTATCCACCAGTATATGTCCTTAAAGTTAAATTTACTTTTTCTACAGTATTTAATATTTTCTTTTCTTGAGGAGCAAACATATTAAATGGTATAACGCTTCCCATTACACTAATATCTGCCAAATTATCTTTTATATTTCTATGTAAAATCTTTGTCTGTTCTTCACACATATTTTTAGATACATATTTTTTTATTTCTTCTATATAGACATTAATTTTTACTTCAACTTTATTTATACTTTCTAGCTTTAACCTATTTTTTTCTTCATATTGAGGTTTTACTATTTTGTATATTTCTAACATTGATTTTAAAGCAGCATATATTGCAGAAAGCGAATATAAATGGATACCTTCATTCATTTCCCATAAATCATAACTTACAGGTAGTTTGTTTCTATTCTCTGTATGATATGTTTCTTCTATTTCTTTTTTTACTATATCCTTTTCATCTTTTAGCTGTAATATATTATCTAAATATTTAAATAAAAACTTAGTACCTTTTTCACACATTTTTAATGTGTCTTTTATAAATTTTTCATCTTTTGTTTCTTTGTAGTGTTCATAGACTCCAAATATTACACTAGCTGTTTCATCTATTTGATATCCCCAACATGGTGCTAGTCTTCCATCTGTATAAAATCTTTGCTCCCACATTCCATTATCGCTTTGAGTATTTTTACAAAAGTTTTTATAAAATTTTTCAGTTTCCTTAGTCATTTTCAATTTATCTAAAGCTTTAGTTATAAAAACTGCATCTCTTGGCCAACAGTAAGAATATTTTCCACATTTAGTCATATTTTCATCAACTTCTACAGCTGATGAAATTCCTCCAGTTTCTTGATTCAATAACAGTGGAAATAATAATATACTTCTAGCTAATATTTTGTTTATTTTCTTATTTCTATTGTTTTCATCTTGTATAAAATTATCTGGCAAATGATCTTTTACATATTTCTTCCAATATTTTTCTGTTTGTTCTTGTTCCTTCTTTACATCTGTTTTTCTTATGCTCTCAATTTCTTTTTTTATTTGCTCTTCATTTTCTATCTCTGAAACTTTTTTTAATAAAACAAATATATCTAATTCTTTCTTTTCTCCTGGTTTTAATGTACCTAAATCATAGCTAATGCTTGAATCTGGAGACATTCCTATGTAATCCTTATCCTGTATTATTCCACTATAGATATTATTTTCTGTATTATTTAACTGATGACTTAATGCTGGTTCCTTTGAAAATATACTCATTCTATATTCATGATTATATTGAGTTAGTACATTATCTTTAAATTCTCCTCCGAACATATCATCAATATTTGTTATTAATTTAGAATGTATTAAAAAGTTAATTTTCAAATCTATACTATTATTATTTTCAAAAATATACCTTTTTACTAAAATACTTTTTTTAGTCATTGCAAAATCTATTTGTTTTATTTTTAATCTAAAATATAGATTTTCTATTTCTGTATTTAAAACATTGGTATTTTCTGTATAATATTGATCATAATTATTGTTAATATCTTTTTCTAAATAAATTATTGCAGAATCATTTATTTTTACACCTGTTCTAAATTTATCTATGAATTGTTTGTATTCAGGTGCTGGAAACATTAACCTTAATAATTCTCCATTTTCACTATAACTAGCAGTAATATTTTTTCCACCTATTATCGCAGAATTTATATATTTGTTTTCCATATTTTACACTCGTTCCTCTCATTTATTTTCTACAATTTTTACAATTTGTCTCTCTATATCTTTTAATCTTTCTTTTAGTCTATTTACTTCTTCATCAGATGTTGTATTATTTAAATAATCCTCTTTTACGATTGTTTCCATATCATCCAATTCTTCTCTTAATGTTTTCATTCTTTCCAATACTTCTAGTCTTAGGAATCTGTGATCATTTACTTCTTTCTTTGTTAAGCTAACTTCTTCATTTAATTCGTAAGTTTCTCCCCTTGATGGTATTGTAACTGGAATATTAGTTGTATTTAATATTTTTTCTTTTAATACCAACTGTCCTTCTGGTTCTCCGTGAACTAAAAAGATATGTTTAGGTTTTGTTATAAATGAATAAATAAAATTTAGTAACCATTCTTGATCAGCATGACCTGAATAACCTTCAATATATTCAATTCTAGCATTTACTGCTATCTCTTCTCCAAATATTTTTACAGTTTTTTCTCCATCTACAATTCTTCTTCCTAAAGTTCCTGGTGCTTGATATCCAACAAACAAAATTGTACTATTTGGATTCCATAAGTTATGTTTTAAATGATGTTTAATTCTTCCTACTTCACACATGCCACTAGCAGAAATTATTATTGAAGATTCATTCTTTTCATTCAATGCTTTTGATTCTTCTGCTGTTCTTGTAAACTGTAAACCTGGAAATTCAAGTGGATTGTCACCTCTTTTTATAATTTCTTGTGTTTCTTCATCAAACAAGTTCATATTTTCCTTAAATATTTCTGTAGCAGAAATTGCAAGTGGGCTATCTACATAAACAGGAACGCTTTGTAAAGTTTTATATTTTTTCTCGAATTCTTCATCTCCACTTTCTTTCAAATTATTTAGTTCATATAATATTTCCTGCGTTCTTCCTACCGCAAAAGAAGGAATTACTACTGTCCCTCCCTTATCTAAAGTTTCAGATACAATGTTTAAAAATAATTTAGCTTTATCATCATTTCTTATATGTAATCTGCCACCATAAGTAGATTCCATTACAAGATAATCTGCAGTTTCTATCATTGTTGGTGAAGATAATAATGGTATATCATTATTTCCTAAGTCTCCTGTAAATACAACTTTTGTTTCTTTTCCATCTTCATTTGCCCAAATTTCTATAATAGCTGATCCAAGCATATGACCAGCATCATTGAATCTAACATGTAAATTTTCATTAATTTCTATAATTTCGTCATAATTTACAGGTCTAAATAGTTTCATACAATCAATTGCATCTTGTGCTGTATATAAAGGTGGTAGTGGTTTTTCACCTTTTCTTACTCTTTTTCTATTTTTCCATTCAATTTCTTGCTCTTGAATATGTCCACTATCTGGTAACATAATTGAACAAAGATCTCTTGTTGCTTTTGTTGTAATTATTTCATTTCTATATCCATCAATATATAATTTAGGTATTCTTCCAGAATGATCTATATGTGCATGTGTTAATAAAACAAAATCTATTTCATCCACATTAAATTGAAATGGTTCTGAATTCTCCCACTCATCTTTGGCACTACCTTGATACATACCACAATCCACTAAAAATTTCTTTCCTGCTGCTTCTACTAAAAAATTTGATCCTGTAACGGTTTTGGTTGCTCCTAAAAAAGTAATATTCATTAAATCAATCCTTTCTTATCATTAATTTTTCTTTTTTCTTAATTTTAAATTTTCTATCATTTAATATTTCTATAGAAGTCTCTAATATTGTTGTATCATAATATCTTACAATTATCCTACCTTCCTTAACTTCTGTTTCTATAACAATGTTATCTAAATCTATTATCTTAGAGTCAAATATTTTCATTATAATTTCATCATTAACATCTTTTAGTTCTGCTATTGCATAAATTACTTTATGTTCTATTGCTTTTTTTATTAGTTCTTTCTCTATTTTTATGATTATTTTGTTTAATTTTTCTATATCTTTAATTTTTAATTCTTCATTAAAAGGTATAAATCTATAATATCTAATTATGTATATTAGATCTACTATTTCCTTTTTTGTTTCTACTTTTTTTATCCTTTTATTAATATCATCTAGAAATAATATACACAATTCTATGATATTATTTTTTATATCCTCTTTATCTTCTAAATCTAATTTATTTAAAAAGTTAACATTTTCTTGTAATTGATGCTTCATATTTACGAATTCTATAGGATCAATTATTTTATTATATTCCTTTATTTTTCTTAATATTTCTGCTCTTTCTTCTTCTAATTTATTTGACAAATGATTAATGCTAAAAATTTTTTCCTTATTTGGAAGTTTTTCATTTCTTTGTACATATTCTTCTTTTAAAAGATCTTTATTGTTTAATATTAAGTCTATTCTTTCTATCTCTTTAGTACATTTTTTCTTTTGTTCTGTTATTTTATTTAAATATTCTTTTTTATCTTGCATTTCTTCAAGTTTATTTCTATTTATTTCTCTGCAATTAATAATTTTTTTTCTTTCCTCTTCATCTTCCTTAATATTTACATCTATAGCTAATTTACATATCCACTCTATTAAATCCACATTAATCTTATCTTGCATTAAAGAAAAATAATCTACTAACATATTTTGGTTTCTAATAAATTCATAAACAAAATCTTTACCAAGTAAAAATAATAAATTTTGGTAGATAATATTTATATTAAGATTTCTAATATCTTTTGTTACTATATCCCATGACCAACCATTAAAATCCCTTATAACTTCATCTTCTGAAATATTGCTACCTGTTTTTAATAAATTATTTACAGGATTTTTCAATAAATCTTGCTCTGGTGGTAAGATTATTTCATCTTTTGAAATATCTAAAATGGCATATAATAATACACTTTCATTTCCATTAACTATTATTTTTCCTTCTTCTTTATCTACTATATATTTTAAGTTTTTTTGTTCTAATATATCATTTTCACTTGAATTTAGTTTAGCAATTATAATTTCATTACATTTTTGCTCGACAGTATCAATTATTTGCTCTAAAAACTCAGATTTATTTAAAACTTCTCTTTTTACTTTTTCATAATCATGATAAGAATTTTCTATCTTATACATCATGCTAAGTAATAAATTTTTTGCATCTAAAGAAAAGTTTTTTTTATCTAATACTTTTTCTAGTTTGTTTGTATAATCTTTTAAATTTATTTTAGATAAAAAATTTTCTTTTTTTTCCATAAATCCTCTTTTCTTTTGATTTTTTAATTATTAAACATTCTCCTCATAAGGTTCTACATTTTGGCTCATTTTTAATTCTTGCCATCTCTCTTTTGACATTAAAACCTCACGTGGCTTACTTCCTTGGTAGCCAGAAATTATACCTCTTTCTTCCATTTGATCTATAATTCTTCCTGCTCTAGCATAACCAACCTTAAATCTTCTTTGTATAAAAGATGTAGATGCTTGTCCTGTCTCAACTACTGTTTCTATAGCTTCCATTAATAATGGATCTGTACCGTCATCATCATCTTCATCTTTAATTTCTTTTTCCGTTTTATTGTTATTCTCTATTTGCTCCAAAATATCTTCATTATAGCTTACTTCGCCATTTGTTTTAACAAAGTCAACTATTTTTTCTACTTCTTTATCTGATATAAAAGCGCCCTGTACTCTAACTGGCTTTGGAGCTCCAGATGGATAGAATAGCATATCTCCTTTTCCTAACAGCTTTTCTGCACCTGCCATATCCAATACAGTTCTTGAATCTATTTGTGAAGATACTGCAAAAGAAATTCTTGAAGGTATATTTGCTTTTATAATACCTGTAATAACATCAACAGATGGTCTTTGAGTTGCTATTACAAGATGCATTCCTGCTGCTCTAGCCATTTGCGCTAATCTACATATTGAATCTTCAACATCTTTTGGAGATACCATCATTAAGTCTGATAACTCATCTATAATAATAACTATTTGAGGTAATTTTTCTCCATTACCTTCTTTTTCTAGAGCTTCATTATATCCTTTTATGTCTCTTACATTTTTATTTGCAAATAGACTATATCTATTAACCATTTCTTGAACTGCCCATGCCAAAGCTCCTGCTGCTTTTTTAGGATCAGTAACTACAGGTATTAACAAATGTGGAATGCCATTATATACAGAAAGCTCTACTACTTTTGGATCAACCATTACCAATTTTACTTCACTTGGTTTTGCTTTATAAATAATACTTGTTATTAATGTATTAATGCACACACTTTTACCAGATCCAGTGGCACCTGCTATTAATACATGCGGCATTTTAGCAATATCTGTTACTACTTCATTGCCGGCAACATCTTTTCCTAATGCAAAAGCTAATTTGGATTTTTTATTTTTAAATTCATCACAATCAATTATTTCTCTTAAATGAACGACTTCATTTTCTTTGTTAGGAACTTCTATTCCTACTGCTTGTTTTCCTGGAATAGGAGCTTCTATCCTTATAGTTTCTGCTGCCAAATTTAAGGCAATATCATCAGCTAAATTAGCTATTTTACTTACTCTAACCCCTTCTGCTGGTTTTAATTCATATCTTGTAATTGCAGGTCCAACAGATACATTTTCCACTTTTGCTGAAACGCCAAAGCTGTATAAAGTTTTTTGTAATTTAGTTGCTGTATCTGTAACTGCTTTCTTTCCAATTTTTGTTCCTTTTTTCTCTGGCTCACTCAATAGTTGAATTGGTGGAAACTCATAATTTTCATCTTCTACAGTAATCGTATGTTCTAATTGTAATACTTCTTTTACTTTTTCTTCTTTCTTTTCTTGCTCTTGTTTAAATAAATTTGCTTCAATAACATCTGGTGAAGATTCTTCTTTATCTTTTTTCTTGCCAAATATAGGCAATGTTAAATCATCATCTTTATGATCATATTTCTTCATTTTCTTTTTATCTTGTTCATCTAAATTTATTGTTAACTGATCATCAATTTCCATTGCTAATTTTTCAGCTTCTTCTTTTTCTCTTTGTCTACGTTCCTTTTTAGTTTCTTTTCTTTCTGCTACATTCTCTACTTTACTTTTTCTTAGTTCTTCATTATGCTCACGTCTCTGTTCTTTTTTCTCTTCTCTACGCTCTTCCCAATTGTATAGCATTTCACTAATCATCTCTGCAGGTCTTATTCCAAACATGAATACTACTAAGACCAAAGCCACTCCTATTGTTACTATAATGGCTCCTGTGTTTCCAAACATTTCTATTAGTGGTACTGCAATTATGGTTCCTATTACACCTCCACCTTCTGTACGTTCCGCTCCTGCATCATAAGCTTGTTCTACTATTACAGAAAAATCTTGATCTAGTTTTACGCCTTCACTATTAATTTGAATTATACTTAATAAACCAGCTATACATACCAAAAAGATACCGTATTGTATAAGTTTTGATATCATATATTCTTTCTCATTATTAGTCATATATATAGCTATTAAAAAAGTTCCAATTGGAATAACATACTTTATAAAGCCCATTATACCTCCAAGTAAAGGGCTTAAATTTTCTCCTATATATCCTGATTTTGTATATATTAATATCATTAATAATATACTTATTACTACAAGTGCTACTACAGCAACATTTATATCAATTGTTTTCTTCTTTTTTTTTCCTCTTTTTGCCAAAGTAATTCCTCCTATAATGTAAAAAACAGAATATCAGAAATCAATTGTTAATTGATTTATCTATGATTTCTGATTTCTGTTTTTTATTTTAACTCTTTTCTATTATTTTGTATTACTTTCAATGCTTCTTCCAAAGCCACTTCTATTCCTGATAAAACATTATCTGCATAATCCTTTGTACCTTTTGTAATTTCTCTAGACATTTCATTTGCTGTTTCTATTATTTCAACTTTCTTCTCATAAGCTTTTCTTGTTATTTCGTGTTCATCTATCATAGATATAATTCTGTTTTCAGCTTCTTTTATAATTTCATCTGCCTCGTTTTGAGCTTCAACTAAAATTCTTTGTCTTTCTTCTTTTACCCATTTAGCTTGTTTCAATTCATCTGGTAATTTTAATCTTATTTCCTTAATAATTTCTAGAATTTCTTCTTTATCTACTATACATTTGTCTGAAAAAGGTACAGATTTACTTCTATCTAACATATCCTCCAAAGTTTCTAGTAATGTAAATATTTCCATTGTTTTACTCCTTTCGCCTTAAGAACAGAAGGCTAACTCTTCCATATTTTCTAATATCATACACATCTATTATTTTCATTTTTTCCAATTCAAGTAACTCTCTTTCTTTATCATCAGTCTCTATTATTATTATTCCGTCCATAAGTAGTAAATCTAGTTTTAAAATTGTTCTAACAGAATCTACTGCAATATTTAATCTGTATGGTGGATCTATGTATACTAAATCAAATTTAATATTTTCATCACTTAACTTTTGTAAACATTTTTTATAATCTGTGTTCATTACAACTGCTTTATCTGTTAAATTGGTTTTTTGTAAATTTTTATATACCATATTAATTGCTTCTCTATTATTCTCGCAGAAATATGCAAGTTTTGCTTTTCTACTTAGAGTTTCTATTCCTATTGCACCACTTCCTGCAAATAAGTCTAAAACTGTTGCGTCTTCAATTTTATGCTGAATAATATTAAATAACGATTCTTTTACTCTATCTAATGTTGGTCTTGTTGCTTCACTCTCAATAGAGTTTAATTTTGTTCCTCTTGCTGAACCACTTATAACTCTCATAATACCTCTTATTATATGATATATATCTATTTTATATTTTTATACCAATATGTCAATACCTTTAACAGAAATGTAATAAAGTTTTAATACAATTGTAACACTAAAACATTCTTGTTATATATGTAGAAATTATATAACAATTTATGTCAAATGTAAAGAAAAACTTATTTTATAATAGATTTTTCCTATACATCTGTTAGCGAAGCTTTTTATCTAATAGGAATTTCAAAGAAATTTCCTATTAGATAAAATAAATCCGGGTAGCTAAATAACTCCCCCGGATTTATCCCTATAGAATTAATCTTTATTTACATCTTTTAATAATTCTAATTGTGATATTAAAAGAGATTCCATTTTTGCTTTATATACATCTAATTGTTTTTCTAGATCTTCCATTTCGCGTTTTTTATTTGCAATTTCTTGATCCAATTTATTTGCTTCATCTCTTGCGCTTCCTTGTGCTTCTTTTATTATTTGGTCTGCTTGTTGTTTTGCCAAATCTTTTATTTCATCTGCTGTTGATTGTGCCATTACTAGAGTATTTTGTAATGTCACTTCTAAATTTTTATACTTTGTCAAGCTTGCTTCCATCTCTTGTATTTTATTCTTGTTTTCTGTTGATTCTTTATATAATTTTTCATAGTTAAGTGTTAACTCGTCTAAAAATTCGTCTACTTCTTCAACACTATATCCATTCATCATTTGCTTAGCGAATTTTTTGTTTTCTATGTCTAATGGCGTAAGCATATTTATTCCTCCTAACTATTATTTAATTGCTACCGTTTCCATTTCTTAACCAAGAAACTGATAATTTGTTTTTTATTTCTTCTCTAGCCATTTCATTTTCTATGTCATAGTTATATGGAGCAACTAAGAATATAGAATTTGATATTTTTTTAATATGTCCATCTAATGCATGAACTGCACCAGAAACAACATCAACTATTCTTCTAGCAATATCTTTATTAACATATTCTAGATTAACTATAATTGATTTCTTTTCTTTTAATAAATCACATATATATTCTGATTGTTCAAATGTTGTTGGTTGTGATATAACCATTTTTACTTGTTGAACTTGAGGCATAGAAACAACCTTTGAGTTTTTTCTTCCCCATATTTTTCTTTCATCTGAATCTTCTATTTCATTTTCATTTTCTTCTTCAACATCATAATTATTCTCTAAATTTTCTTCTTTTTCTTCAGCTGTATCCATTCCGAATAAGCCCCAAACTTTTTCCATAATAGCTCCTGACATTTAAAAAACCTCCTAAACTTATTTGTCATAAGTATTCATTATGTATAAGTATCTATCTTTTTTTCCATTTTGTCAATACTTTTTATGTTTGTAATATTAATTTAATATTTTTGTAACATTTTTGTAATATTTCCTCATTCTGGATGTGCCATTATTTCGTCATAAAGTGTTAATACAGTTCTATTACTTATTTCCTCATCACTATAGCCTAATTCTTCCAATTCACTTCTTGTATAGTTGTCTACAATAGAATATTTGTCATTTTCTCTTAGTATTTTTACCCAAATTTTATCAGTATAACCCGCTAAAATTCTAGTAATATATGCTACTTGATTGCCATTCTTTTCTTCATACCCTATTGCTGAATTTGGTATTTTCTTTCCGGTAGTCTTCCACCAAATTATATCAAAAGAAATTTTTCTATAACTTATTAACTGTTCTACACCTTCATTTAATTTAAAAACTATAATTCTCTTATTTTTCTCATCTGATATATATTCCACACTACCTTCTACTTCGTCTCCACTTGGTAATCTTAATTTTACTTCATCTCCAAGTTCTGCCTGCTTTGCAATTTCAGAATCTAAAACTGCTGCAATATAGCATGTAAAGTTATTTATTATCTTTCCACTTTCTGTACTACTTGCTACAACTTCACCAGTTTTTATATTTAAATCATTTAAAAAATCTTCCGTTAATGTACTAAAATCATCAGGAGTTAAAACTTCTTCATATCCATCAACCTTATAAGAAACCACACCACTTTCAGGGGCATTTAAATACTCAGACTCCGAATTTAGTTTGTTTTCGTATTCTTTTCTTTCATCTATTAATTTTTTTAGATATGATCCTGATGGGCTTAACTCTCCAGCAATCTGTGCTTTTTTTAATATGTCATTATTAATACTCTTTTTGGAATCTTGTATATTTTGTAAATTATTTTCATTTTGTAACGAATCCAACTTTTCGTCTATACGTTTTTCTAATGCACTAATATCACCAGAAGGTACATTCACTTTTGATAGTACTTCATTTATTTTTTGATCAAGTTCTTGTATCTTTTTATTTAAATCTTCTTCACCTTCAGAATAATATCTAAATATTGGATCATTTTTAGCTACTTTTTCTCCTTCGGCTCTTATTTGAACCATTCCATTTTTATAATTATTTCCTTTTACAACTTGCTCTTCTCGTATAATATATCCTACTGCTGTTTCTTCTTCTACAATTGTTCCTTGTTTTACTACAAAAATATCTGTAGGGTTTTGTATAAGTTTTATAATTAAATAAATTGCATATATAACAATAATAGCCAAAACTCCAGAAACTATTATTAATTTCTTTTTATTCATATTCTTATATTCAATTTTATTTGTTTTTGTCTTCTCTTTAGCTTGTTCTTCCACTATATACCTCCAAAATAGTGTTAATATTCTTATCCGCTTCTTCTAATCCATTAAGCCAAATTGTTTCTTTATTCTTTCTAAACCATGTAAGTTGTCTCTTTGCATATCTTCTTGTTTCCATTTTTATTTTTTCTACCATTTCTTCTTCTGTACAGTTGCCTTTTAAATATTTTACAACTTCTTTATATCCCAAACCTTGCATTGCAGTTGGCATTATTTTATATGTATTTATCAATTTTTCAACTTCATGTATCAAACCATTTTTAAGCATTATATCTACTCTTTTATTTATTCTTTCATATAATTTATCTCTATCCATATCTAATGCAAATACTATATAATTATATTTTGGTTCATTCTTACGAGATTCCATTTCTAATTCTGTTTTTGTTTTTCCTGTTTCATTATATATTTCTAGAACTCTCATAATTCTTTTTTTATCATTATGGCTTATATTCTTCATTGCCTCAGGATCGATTTTTTGTGCCATTTCATATAAATTTTCTAATCCTTTTTCAACTACCATTTTTTCTAGTTTATTCCTATAATCTATATCTATTTTACTGTCTTTATATTCTATATTATATATTAGCGAATTAATATATAATCCTGTTCCTCCTACAATTATTGGAACTTTCCTTTTTTTCAAAATTTCTTCTATTGCTTTTTCAGCATCTTTTTTATAATCAGCTACACTATATCTTACTTCTGGAGAAAGGAAATCTAATAAATAATGTTTTATTCCTTGTTTTTCCTGTTCTGTTGGTTTTGCTGTGCCTATATCCATGTCTTTATAAATTTGCATGGAATCACAAGATATTATTTCGCCATTTATTCTTTTAGCAAGTTCTATAGATAAACTTGTTTTTCCTGAAGCAGTGGGACCGCACAAAACTATTACTTTAGGCTTACACATTTTTTAACATTCCTTTCTCTTTCTGATTATGATCTACTGTTAATCATATTTACTATTCCTAATTGAATATCTTTAAAGTAGAAAAATTCAATTATCAAAATTATTATTAATACAATTGCTAATAATATATATCTGTTTCTTAGTTTATCTCCTCGTAATTTTCCATTTTGATAATGTCTAAAAGAACTAGCTGCGAAAGGCAAAATTACTATAGCATTTAGTGGAACGAATGTAAAAGTAATAAAATTTTGTATTGCCTCTGATAATTCCTGCATTTCTATTTTATCAGTACTTAGCCAATAAACTCCTGAGACTAACATATACATTATAGCTATTCCAACAATTATAAAGATACCTTTAGTTTTCTTTTCCATGTTTTTCCCTAAAAAGTGCCATGTCGTTAAAACTGCTACAATATTTAAAACCAATATACATAAATATATAAATATATCCATTTCTAATTCAATCCTTTCATCTCTTATCTTCTTGAAAATTTCTTTTCTATATCTGTTTTTGTCATTTTTATTGCTGTTGGTCTTCCATGTGGACATGTAAAAGGATTATTAAGTACTAATAATTGTTTCATTAAATTATCTACTTCCTCTTTAGTCAATGCCATATTTGCTTTTACAGCTGCTTTACATGCTACTGTAGATATAAACTTTTCTTCTATTTCTTGTTTTGCAGTTCTAGCAACTGAATTTATTTCATCCAACGTTTCTAAGAATAATTCTTTTGTATCCATATCTATGCATATATTAGGAACACCACTTAATTTTATAGTATTTTCTCCAAATTCTTCAACAGTAAATCCTGCTTTTCTAAACATTTCCATGTTATCTTTTGCTATATCCATCTCTTTGTGTGTCAAATTTATTATATCTGGCAATAGCATAAGTTGAGAATCTTTTTGAGAATCACTATAATAATTTTCCTTAATTCGTTCATACATTATTCTTTCATGTGCTGCATGTTGGTCAATAATATATAAATCCTTATCCATTTCTATGATAATGTATGTTGAGAATGCTATACCAATAAATTTATATGGTGGAATTTGCTCTCCACTTCCAGAAAAAATAGAAATATTTTCTGCAGTGCTTATATCATTATCTTGAATTTTATAATCTTCTTGTTTTTCTGTAACCGTTTCTACCTTATTTGTATCTAGAGGCATTTTTCCAAAAGTTTTTACATACATCTCATCGAAAGTTGGATTTTTTTCTTCTATTTTTAATTTATTTAATTCTTCCATCTTTTTCATAAATATCTCATTAGTTTCCTGCAAATTAGCAGGTTCAGATTGTTTATTTACTTGTATATTTTGTATTCCTTTATCCTCTAAATTATCAGGTTCTTTTTTTATCTCATCAATATTGTTATGCTTGTTATACACTTGCTCAATTACATTTTCTGTTTCTTCAATTTTTTCCTTTTTTTCTCCAACAAATTTTTTAAACAAATTACTTAAAGAATTTAAAGGTTTTATTTCTGGCTCTTCTTCAATTTTTTGTTCAGTATATTCATTAGCTTTTGGTAGTTCTGTTTTTATTTCTTGTGCCACATTATTAAATTTAAAAGCATTTTCTATTTTAGGTTCATCACTTTTTTGCTGTACAGGATCAGAAACCAAATCTCCTTTTAGAAGTGTATCTTTTATTGCATGATATACTGCTTTAAAAACTTTTCCCTCGTCTTCAAATCTTACTTCTAATTTAGCTGGATGAACATTTACATCTACTTTTTGAGGATTAATTTCTAAATTTAATATTAAGAATCCATATTTTCCTATTGTAATTAAACCTTTATAGCCTTGTTCAGCTGCACTTGTTAAAGATTTATCTTTAATATATCTGTTATTAACAAAAAACAATTGATTTGATCTATTTGATCTAGCAATGTTTGGCTTTCCAATAACTCCTTTTACTTTTATATCCTCATATTCATAATCTACGTTTAAAATATTATCAGAGATTTCTTTACCGTATATGCTATATATTACAGCTTTAATGTCATTATTTCCATTAGTTTGTATTATAGTTTTTCCAGAATTTATTAATTTTATAGCAATTTCTGGATGTACAAGTGCTATTCTAGTAATTACATCTTCTATATATCCTGCTTCTGTAAAATCTTTTTTCAAAAATTTATATCTTACAGGTGTATTGTAGAATAAATTAGTTACTGTAAAAATAGTTCCTTTTTGACAACCTACTTCTTGTTTATTTAATACTTTTCCTCCTTCTATTTCTACTTTATATCCAATATCTTCATCTTCTGTTCTAGAAATAAGCTCTACATTGCTTATTGCTGCAATACTTGCTAAAGCCTCACCTCTAAATCCCATAGAAGTTACAGTTGATAAATCCTCTGCACTCCTTATTTTACTTGTAGCATGTCTTTCAAAAGCTATCTCTAAGTCATCTCTTGCAATTCCTTTACCATTATCTGTAATACGTATGTAAGAAATTCCACCATTTTTTATTTCTACTAATATATTTGTTGCACCAGCATCTATTGAATTCTCTACCATTTCTTTTACTACAGAAGCTGGTCTTTCAATAACTTCACCAGCTGCAATTTTATTTATTGTTAAATCATCTAATAAAACTATATTTCCCATTTAATTCCTCCATATATTCTTTAGTACTATCTTTCTACAAAAATTATATCATTATATGCTTTTTTTGTATAGTTTTTTTAAGTTTTTTTTAAAATACATAACTAACCGTAAATTTACAAAGTGACTTCCAAATCTAATATATAAATATGGAAATAAGCTTTACACGAAAATGAATTTTAGTAATTTTACATTTGTAACACTTTTTATAATATTTGAATAATATATATCATACTAAAGATTAACAAAAAATCATTTTTTATAGGAGGTAAAGCAAATGGGATGTTGTTGTAATAACAGTGAGCTTCTATGGTTTATAATTTTGTTCTTATTACTATTCTGTTGTGGTAACAATGGTCGTTCAAATTCTTGTTGCTGCGATAATAACTGTGGTTGCTAGGATTAAATTCTACATAGAAAGGGGGGAATTATATGCCAGAAAATAGAGGATGCGGATGTGGTTTCGGATTTGGAGATGACTGCATTTGGATAATAATAGTTCTTATTTTAATATGTTGTTGCTGTGGTGGCAATAGAAATAGCTGCTGCTAATAACATAGAACAATAGCGGGCTTCATTAGTAGAAAAGCATGAGCTCTCGCTCATGCTTATTTATTTTTTATTCTTTGTTCTTCTTTTCTTCTATCTGTTTTTCTTTTATCTTTATTCACATTAGTTGTACGTTTTCTTCTGTCATCATTTTTTCTTCTATCTTCAAAAAGATTTCCTTCTCTATCAACTATCATATTTCTCTCCTCGCTTTTGTTTATTTTATTATATATTACATTATTTTCTTTAACAAATCAATAACTTTTGAAAATATTATTTACCATTTATTCATTAATAAGTTTTTTTATAAGTTTTGAAACACTTGAACATTCACCTTTACTTACCTTTTTTACTTCTTCTTTTGCATTTTCTATTGAATATCCATTAAATTTTTCTATCATTTCTACATCATTATAACTATCTCCTATAGTATAAACATTATCTTTCTTTATATTTTCTAAGTTCGAAAGTTCTTGTACAGCCTTTGCTTTATTTGTTTTAGCAGATATTACTTCAACTGCATTACTAGTAGGTAATAAATAACTTTCCACTTTATCTTTGTATTTTTTATTTATATAATCATTAATCTCTTTAGCTTCTTCAAGCGTTCTATACTTTTTATTTATTTTAGTAATATTTTTATTTTTTATACTAACTCTACTTTCTAATCCGCTACATGCAAACATAGTCTCTTGATCTTGTAAATCTAATTCTTTAACCAAATCTAATTTTACATTCTCATCAATAACATAATTACTTATTGTTTCTTCTTCTTTATTTAA
This sequence comes from uncultured Clostridia bacterium, assembly GCA_944390395.1. Taxonomy (GTDB): domain Bacteria; phylum Bacillota; class Clostridia; order TANB77; family CAG-508; genus CAG-273. The sequence continues at coordinate 38,407 of CALXPY010000004.1, forward strand.
AATAGTAGCTCCATGATTAATAACTAAATAATCATACTTTATATCGTATTTTTTCTTTTTCTTACCAAAATCATAATATGATCTTCCAGTTGCTATTACAAATAGATTATTTAATCTTCTAAATTTTTCTACTTCTTCCACATTTAGTTTTACATTATCTTCATCTGTATAAAAAGTTCCATCATAATCACTTACCAACATCTTTTTCATAATACTAATTCTCCAACTACTATTTTTATATCTTATTTATATCATAAAAGTAAAATAAAAACAATATTTTAGTAAAAAGTAAGGTACAAAAAAATCGGGTTATAAAACCCAATTTTTTTATACTTATTCAGCCTTTTTACCTTCTTCTACAGGATAAACACTGACTTTCTTTTTATCTCTTCCTAGTCTTTCAAATTTAACTCTTCCAGTTACTTTTGCAAATAATGTATCATCGCTACCAATTCCTACATTAGTTCCTGGATGTATTTTTGTTCCTCTTTGTCTAACTAAGATATTTCCAGCTGGAACTATTTGTCCATCTGCTCTTTTAAGGCCTAAACGTTTAGACTCACTGTCTCTACCGTTCTTAACACTACCTTGCCCTTTTTTATGAGCCATGTCTTCTCACTCCCTCCGTCTGCTTATTTTTTATATTTCTCTTTATATTAAACTTCTTTTTTCTCTGCAGCTTTTTTAGTTGTAGTTTTCTTAGTTGTAGTCTCTTTTGCAGATGCTTCTTTTGCTTCTGCTTTTTCTGCAGCTGTTTTTATTTTAGTAATTTCAACTTTAGTATATGGTTGTCTATGACCTTGTGTTCTTCTATAGTTCTTTTTAGCTTTATATTTATATACTAAAACTTTCTTTCCTTTACCATGAGAAACTACTTTTCCTTCAACTTTTACACCTTTAACATAAGGAGCTCCTACTTGTACTTTTCCATCATCAGATATTAAAACAACATTATCAAATGTTACTTTTTTTCCTTCTTCTACATCTAATTTTTCAAAGAAAATAACTTCTCCTTCTGCTACTTTGTATTGTCTTCCACAGCTTTCAATAATTGCGTACATTATATGTACACCTCCTCTTATATGTATACTCGCTAAGCATAAAATACAAGGCAGTTAGCTATTGCTAACATTTAGTTGCCCGACCCAGGCGGCTTACAGATAAATATTTTACCATAATTTCTATAAGTTGTCAACAGTTGGTGAAAATTCAGCATTATTCTGCAATCTCCCATGCAGTTTCAGGTGTTAATCCATCTTTTCCTTCTACTTCTGTATCTATTTTAACACTAGATTCAAGATAAACAACTGGACGAACAGCAAACGTGCCTGGAAGTTCTCCACCATTACCAGCAAATATATAAGTATAAACTCCATCAACGTAGTTAGTTGATACACAACGCACATCAAAATATGCATTGTTATAGACTGAATCTACATTGACACAACGAGAAGACAGCCAATATCTATTATTATTTGCAGCAGTGTGAAATAATTCATAGTAAATTACTTGTACATAATTTGAGGCTCCTATACTATTATTAGTCCAATCTGTGTGTCTTACTGTCCAACTACTAGCTGTGCTGCTTCCTGTTATTATTGAAGTCTGTTCACTTAATCCTAAACTTCCTGTACTTCCATTTACTATTTGACCTTTCTCTTGTGCAAATATTAGTGGATATTGCCTACCATTTGGACTAAATGTCACTCCATAATTTGCATAATTATTATAATTCCATACACTTAAATTCATTTTATTTTGTATATCTTCTATCTTTAAACTTTTTACCGTTGCATTATTACCTTTATATAATGTATTACATAATTCATCTAACAAATATACTGCATTATTATATCCATTTGCTCCTTGTAATTTTACAGTAGATGCTGTTGGATTTGCACTTATTAAACGTACTTTTCCATCTTCTGTCTTATCTAATACCCTCCAATTTAAATTTTCTTTATTTATAGTTTGATCTATCCCTGTACCACTATATGCTCCATTTACTGTATAACTTGCAGCTCCTATTGGATTATATGCTACATAATCTCCAACTTTAATTATACCATTATCTATTAAATCTCCTATATTTTCACCAGCAGGTTCTGGATCTGGTATTTCTACATTACTATTCCAGTTCGAGTCCATTGTCTCATTTAATTCGTTCAACAAATCATTTAATTCTGCCTCATCTTCTTTTACTAAATTATTCATTATGTTTGCTGCTTCTTTTGATTTATTCAATATTCCATTTTCTCCTAATGTTACATCTAACGTTACTCCTGCCAATATTAAAATTACTACTATTGTTACTGCTAAAGTTATTAGCGTTATTCCACTATTTCCTTTTATACTCTTCATAATCTACTCCTATTAATTAAATTTTCTTTTTATGTGATAGTAATAATATTTTTTTCGTAGCGAGCTAGTGTGGGGACCAACTATTTAGAAGATATTAAAATTTTTATCCTTTGCGGACAATTCAATTAAACAAAATTTTTTACAGATTCTTAAGAGTTGGGACGAGCAAGAAAAAACATATTATTACCTATTGCACTCAATGAATTACTTAATTCTTATATTTCAAATATATCCACTAGTAAAATCCTTTGAAAAAAGCTCACAAAAAGAACGCATCATATTACTTTGATACGTTCTTAAATTTACATAAAACATTCTAAGTTTAAGTACAAAAACTAAACCTGTTTTATTCTCTAAAACATAGCTCTCTCTCTCTCTCTACAACTGCAACGGTTTTAGCTTTCATATTCATTTTTTCCCTCTTATCTTTCACTAGATGAACTGAAAAAGAATTAAATTAATTCTTTTTCAATTATGGTTAAATTTTATATTAACAATTTCCAATTGTCAAGCAGTTTACAATTTTTCTTTTCTATTCCATCTTTCTTCATTTTATATACAATGCTACCCTAAAACCTCTTCCAATGTTTTTGTATGATGGAAACCATAAACTTCTGGTAGAAGCTGGATATTTAGATCCAGATACTCCGTAACTTCCTCCTCTCATTATTCTATTATTCCCTTGATTATCCGATTCCATTGTCCACTCAAATACATTTCCTCCTAAGTCGTAAATATTTTTCGTTTTGTAACTCTCACTCGCTCCAGTTACACTTGATTTATTAGTATTATAACACCCTTTATTATTTGAATTAACTACAAAACTATAACTACCACAATTTCCAGTTTTAAACTCAGGATCTATAAATGACATTGTAGCATCCCACTGTACACCATAACATAATGTACTATTAACACCATATTCTTCTTTACCACTATACATCTCTCTAGCTTTTTGAACCGCTCCACCGTTTTGATTTGTTATATCATTACTATTTGACCATCCAATATAATCATATACAATATAACCTTGTTTACTTACTACTTCATCTTCAATTCCAGAATTTTCATTTCTTTCAATATTTGATCCAGTTCCCGCTTCATATCTTGCTATATAGAATCCTTTGTTTTCTCGTACACTGGAGTACATTGCCTCATACTCTGATTTTTCAATATCTCCACTACTTAAATTTGGTTCTATACATGAACTTAATTTTTCATCTAACCTTCCGTCCAAATAACCTTCATATCTTTTAAATTCGTTTATATCTTCTACTGGAACCCATACAAACTGATTTCCTCTTAATGTTTTAGCAGTTTCATGGCTAGTGCCTTTATTTTCATCTTGTGCATTATCTGATATGACTATTCCCTCTTCTTTTTTTCCTCCCACATAATAAAAGCCTTCAGGAACTAATACCCCATCTTCTGTATACACTGGTTCTTCAGGATCGGGCTCTGGTATTGTATTTTCTTCTGGTATTTCTATATTATTATTCCATTCTGAATTCATTATTTCATTTAATTCTTCTAACAAATCATTTAATTCTGCTTGATCATTTGCTACTGCATTATTCATACTATTAGCTGCTTCTTTTGCCTTATTTATTATTCCATTCTCACTAAATAATGCATCTATTGTCACTCCTGCTAATATTAAAATAACAATTATTGTCACTGCTAAAGCTATTAGCGTTATTCCTCTATTTTCTTTTATACTTCTCATAAATAACTTTTCTCCTTTTTCTTATTAATTTAAAATTTATTCCCACAATATGTGATAATATCTTTTTTCTTGCTCGTCCCAACTTCGTAAGAAAATGTAAAAAAATTTGCTTAACCTCGGGTACAAAATTTTAACATTTTCTAACTCGCTGGTCCGTCCCCACACGCAGCTCGCTTGCGAAAAAAATATTATCACTATTGTGGGTATTCTACTTTCTGTCTTTTTCAAAATGCATTATAAAATAAATTTCTTTATTTAAACTTTTAAATCACTAATTTAGAAGCGTGTTATATATATTATTTTCAAAAACACGGTCTCCAAACTCACGGGGCACACACCCGCTCCAAAGGACTGTCGACTCATGTTTTTTCAAATAATATATATAACTTAGCTTCTATAGTAATAATAAAAAAAGATAACAATTTTCAAACATAGCCACTAGTAAAATTTTTCCAAAAAAGCATGCAAAAAGAACGCTCCTTATTTATAAGAAACGTTCTATATTTTACATAATATTTTTTAAATTTAAGTACCAAAACTAAACCTGTTTTATTCTCTAAAACATAGCTCTCTCTCTCTCTCTCTCTCTCTCTACAACTGCAACGGTTTTAGCTTTCATATTCATTTTTTCCCTCTTATCTTTCACTAGATGAACTGAAAAAGAATTAAATTAATTCTTTTTCAATTATGGTTAAATTTTATATTAACAATTTTCAATTGTCAAGCAGTTTACAATTTTTCAACTTTTTCAGTTATAGGAGTTTCACTTATAACTACCTTTTCATCTTTAACTGATGCATAAGCTTTTTTATTTGGTTTAATGTTTCCATCTAGTATTTCTTCTGCTATTTTATCTTCTAATATATTTTGTATTGCTCTTTTTAATGGTCTTGCTCCATAATTTGCGTCTACTCCTTTTTTTGCTATTAGTTCTTTTACATCGTTTCCAATTTCTATTTTCATTCCTTGTTCTTCAAGTCTCTTTGTTACTTGTTTTAACATTATATCTATAATTTTCTTTATATCTTCATCATTTAGTTTATGGAATACTATAATTTCGTCTATACGGTTAATAAATTCTGGTCTAAATTCTTTCTTTAATTCTCCCATAACATCTTTTTTAGTATTTTCATATTCTTTTTCACTTTCTTCTTTTCCTTGTTTACTAAATCCTAAAGTAGTTTTATCTGTTATTAATCTTGCACCAATATTAGATGTCATAATTATAACTGTATTTTTAAAGTTTACTGTTCTTCCTTGACTATCTGTTAAACGTCCATCATCTAATATTTGTAATAGCATATTCATAACATCTGGATGTGCTTTTTCTACTTCATCAAATAGAATTACAGAATATGGTTTTCTTCTTACTTTTTCTGTTAATTGTCCTCCTTCGTCAAATCCTACATATCCTGGAGGTGATCCTATTAATTTAGAAACTGAATGACTTTCCATGTATTCAGACATATCAACTCTTATTATTGCATCTTCATTTCCAAATAATGCTTCTGCTAATGCTTTTGATAATTCTGTTTTTCCAACTCCTGTTGGACCTAAGAATAAGAATGAACCTATTGGTCTATTTGGATCTTTTAATCCTACTCTTCCTCTTCTTATTGCTTTTGCTACTGCTTCTACTGCTTCATTTTGTCCTATAACTCTTTCATGCAATGCTGCTTCCAAATTTCTTAGCTTTTCATTTTCACTTTGTGTTAGTTTTTTTACAGGTATACCTGTCCAACTTGAAATTACTTCTGCAATATCATCTTCTCCTAAAGTTGTTACACTTCTTGTATTTTTATTCTCCCATTTTGTCTTTTCTTTTTCTAATTTTTCTTTTGCTTCATTTTCTTTATCTCTTAAGTTAGCAGCTTTTTCAAAGTCTTGTACTCTTATTGCTTCTTCCTTTTCCTTGTCCAATTCTGATATTTTTTCTTCTAATTTATTTAAACTTTCTGGTCTTGTATATGTTCTCATTCTAACTCTTGAAGCTGCTTCATCAATTAAATCTATTGCTTTATCTGGTAAAAATCTATCATTAATATATCTAACAGACAAATTAACAGCTGCCTTTATTGCTTCATCTGTAATTTTTACATTATGATGAGCTTCATACTTATCACTTAACCCTTTCAATATTTCTATTGTTTCTTCTGAAGTTGGCTCACCAACTGTAACAGGACTAAATCTTCTTTCTAGTGCTGCATCTTTTTCTATATATTTTCTATATTCATTTAATGTTGTAGCACCAATTACTTGTACTTCTCCTCTAGCTAAAAGAGGTTTTAAAATATTAGCTGCATCTACTGCACCTTCTGCTGAACCAGCACCTACTATAGTATGTATTTCATCTATAAATAGTATTACATCTCCAACTTTTCTAACCTCTGCTAAACATTTTTTTATTCTTTCTTCAAAATCCCCTCTATATTTAGCTCCTGCTACCATACTAGAAATATCAATACTTACAACTCTTTTATTTTTTAATAATTCTGGCACATCACCACTTACAATTTTCTCTGCTAATCCTTCTACTACTGCTGTTTTACCAACTCCTGGTTCACCTATTAAACAAGGATTATTTTTTGTTCTTCTAGACAATATTTGAATAACTCTTTCAATTTCGTCTTTTCTTCCTATTACAGGATCTAGTTTTCCTTCTATCGCTTGTTTTGTTAAATCTGTTCCAAACTGATTTAAAGTTGTTGTTTGGTTATAGCTTCCTAAGTTTTTTGAAGAGCTTCTATTGTCGTCTATACTTGCATTATCATCTTCATTTATAACTTTTACAATTTCATTGTATAACTTTTGAGGGTTAACATTTAAATCTATCATAATTCTTACAGCTACACTGTCTCCCTCTCTCATTATTCCTATTAATAAGTGTTCTGTTCCAATAAATTCTGATCCTAATTTTCTTGCTTCTCTAAATGCATTCTCTATTACTCTTTTAGTTCTTGGAGTAAATCCTACTTCTGATTCTTCAACTGCGTCTCCTCTACCTATAAGTTCATCTATCTCTTCTGCAATTTTTTCAGCTGTTATATCCTGATTTTCTAATACTTTACTTGCTACGCCTGTACCCTCTTTTACAAGTCCATATAGCAAATGCTCTGTTCCTATATAATTATGTCCAAACTCTACTGCTAATTCTTGTGCTATTTCTAAAGCTTTTTCAGCTCTGTTTGTAAATTTATACATCATATTAACACACTTCCTTTCTATTCGCTTATAATTTGTTTAATAACTTCAGATCTTTTTATGTCTCTCTCATAAGCATCTAAATTTTTTCCTAAATATTTTTGTAAATTCCCTACTTGTGTATATAAATTAATTTTTGACACTTTTGAATCATTTAATTCTTTTATTATTCCTAAATCTGTTCCTAATTTTATTATTGACATTAGATTTCTACATTCTTCTGATGTAAGTTTTTTTGAAAATGCTAATGTTCCATAAGCTCTATACACTCTATCCTCTAACTCAATTTGATTTTTAGCTAAATACTTTCTAGCTAATCTTTCTTGTTCTATAACTTTCTCAGTTATTGTTTTTAGATTCTTTATAATCTCATTTTCAGTTATTCCTAATGATTGATTATTAGATATTTGGTATATATCACCTTGACTTTGTGTTCCTTCTCCATAAATTCCTCTTATATTCATTCCAAATCCATTTACTACATTCAATACTTTGGTTATATTTCCTGTTAAAGTAAGTGCTGGTAAATGAACCATTACAGATGCCCTCATTCCTGTTCCTACATTAGTTGGGCATGCTGTTAAATATCCATATTGTTCACTAAAAGCATAATCTAACAAACCATCTATTTTCTCATCAATTTCAACAATTAGATTTTTTAAATTTTCTAAGTCCATACCTGAACTAAATACTTGTAATCTTAAATGATCTTCTTCATTAATCATTATACAAATATTTTCTTCTTCATTTATTAATATAGCTCCTATTTCCTCTTTATCTATTGCAAAATCAGGACTAATAACATGTTTTTCAATAAGTGTTAATTTAGTAATGTCATCTATATCTTTTAGCTTTAAAAATTTCAATCCATATCCTAAGCTTGGTGTTATTTCTTCTATTTTATTTAATACTTTCTGCATATCTTCTTTAGAAGCTCTTGTTTTAAAAGGAATTTTATCTAAATTTCTTGCCAACCTTACTCTTGAACTAATTACTACATCAGAATCTTTTCCATTTTGTAAATACCAATTCATATTCTCTTCCTACCTTTCTTAAGTTATTATTTTTTATTTTCTATATTTTTTATTTTATCTCTTAACTTTGCAGCATCTTCATATCTTTCTTCTTTAATAGCTTTTTTTAACTCATTATTTAGTTCTTTTAATTCACTATTTTCATTTTTCTCTTCGTTTTTCTTTTCTACTATATCTTCTCTTTTTGTTTTATTATTTACATTTAACATTCTACTTTTTCTTCCAATATGAGTATTAGATCCATGTATATTTTTTAATACTGGATTAATTCTTTCTGAAAATGTATCATAACATTCACTACATCCAAATTTACCTGTTTGAATAAAATCATCATAAGACATTCCACAATTTGGACATTTTAATATTGTTGCTGTTGAAAATCCTGGTAAAAATGCTGAATCGTTATATTCATTAAAGAAATCTCCTAGAAAACTAGAAAAATTAATTGGTATATTAAAATCCATATTATCTAATCCTAATTCTTTTGCACACTTATCACAAAGTGCCATTTCTTTTTTTACACCATTTATTACTTGAGTATATTTAAAATTAACTTCATTTTTTCCACAATTTTGACATAACATAAAAATCACTCCTATCTTATATTAATCTTCTACTAAATTAAGCAACATATTTTTAAAAATACTTGCTCTTAAACTATCTTTATAATCTTGAGGTATATTAAATACATTATCACTTGTTGCTACCTTTAAAAGTCTTGCTTCTTTTTTAGAAATCATATCTGATGATAAAAAATTACTAATGAAAATATCTGCTTCTTGTGCTGTTAGTTTATCTCCAATACTAGATATTATATGCATAAAATAATTACTTTTTGTTACATTTATTTTTTTTATTTTAATGTGACCTCCTCCACCTCTTTTACTTTCTACATAATATCCTTGTGAAGGTTTAAATCTTGTAGATATAACATAATTAATTTGTGATGGAACACAATTAAAATATTCAGCTAGATCATTTCTTTGTATTTCTATCCAGTCATCATTATCTTCAAACATATCTTTTATAAAATTTTCTATCATATCAGACATCCTCATTTTTATCATCTCCTTTTCTTTTGACTTTGACTTTCTTTGACCTACAATAATATTATACACCATTTATACTAATTGTCAATAGTTTTTTTAATTTTTGTTGCATTTCAAATGAAACTTTTAGATTTCAAATGAAACTTTTAGGACATTTTCTAACTTCAAAAAAAAGAAAATGCAGTTTTCCCCTACATTTCTCATATTAGAAGAAAACTACATTTTTATTACCTTATAAACAATTCCTACTTTTATTTACATATTTTGGTACATAAATATCAGGATTCAGTACTACCTTACATAAAGTAAAACTCGAAAACTAAAGTCGCTTTGCTTATCGGCCGCATAGTAAAAATATCTGTTAGACGTATAGTCGCTGCTAGTATCATAGACTCCTCCTCTAAGCACACAAGGAGTATCATCGTTGCTATTCACGTTAGAATATTCTGTGTTCCATTCATAGCAATTTGAGGCCATATCATTGATATTACATGCTTCATCTCCTGTTGTTCCTGTGTTTGCTCTTGAACTATTTACGCTAGTTTTCTTTGCATAGGATTCATTGCCATTTCCCATTTCCTGTATAAATACTATTGCTGTATCCCACGCATAACTATTCACCAAATCACTTTCTACTCCTACACTACTATCATTATTATACATATTTCTGCTTATTTTCGCTGCATCTATTTGGATTACATTATTCCATAAACTCCCTACTTTTGATTTACTAAATGTTGTTGATGTTGAAACTTTTGATAGTGGCTTATAATCTGCTATACTACTTCCACTTCCATAACTTGCTTCATATCTCGCAAAATAATAACCTCCATTATTTCTTACACTATCTACGAACCCTCCTAAATCCTTTGCTATTGCATTTAATCCATCTGCTCCGTTTGATGCTATTCCATCTGGATTTTCTCTTGTTGCATATTCTTGATAATATGACTCTATTATTACTAATTGTTTATAATTCTCTGGATTTTCTTCTGTATATGCTGCTTGTCTTAATGTTGGAGTACCATTAGTTGTATCAAATGTATATCTTCCTAATTGTATATCACTATAATTTGTTCCTGTATTATCTTTATACACTCTTCCCACTGGTATCCATACAAATTGATTTCCATCTTTATCTTGTATTACTATTCCCTCTGGTACTATTGTTCCTTCTTCTTCAACAACCTCAAAACCTTTTGGCACTGTTACTTTATTTCCATATTCATCTTCTACTTGTACTGTTTCTTCTTGTATTTCTGTTACATCTTCTATATTAGTTGGTAAATCAGGTTCAGGATCTGGTTCCGGTATTGTATTTTCTTCTGGTATTTCTATATTATTATTCCATTCTGAATTCATTATTTCATTTAATTCTTCTAACAAATCATTTAACTCTGCTTGATCATTTGCTACTGCATTATTCATGCTATTAGCTGCCTCTTTTGCCTTATTTATAATTCCATTTTCACTAAACACAGCATCTATTGTAACTCCTGCTAGTATTAAAATAACAACTATTGTTACTGCTAGCGCTATTAACGTTATACCTCTTTCATCTTTTATATTTTTCATAAGTTCTATTTCTCCCTTCCATTATTACTATCACGATTAATGAATTATTTAATTCTTATATTTCATATATATCCACTAGTAAAATTCTGTGAAGAAAGCACACAAAAAGAACGCATCAAAATATTTCGATACGTTCTATATTTTACATAACATATTTTAAATTTACGTACAAAAACTAAACCTGTTTTATTCTCTAAAACATAGCTCTCTCTCTCTCTCTCTCTCTACAACGGCAACGGTTTCAGCTTTCATTCTTGTTTTTTCTCCTTTATCGATTTTTATTCTATATTAGTTTTCTTTAAATGTCAAGGAATTTTATAATATTTGCTATAACTTATCTACCTCTTCTCTAGTCAAACCTGTAGATTGTATTATAATTTCTATATCCACATTTAATTTTTTCAATTTTTTAGCTGTTTCCAATTGTTTTTCACGTGCTCCTAATTGTTTACCTCGTGCTTCTCCCTTTCTATATGCTGATTTTTTCATTGAATTTTCTTCTATTATTGCCATTTCTCTCCATTCTGCTATTTTTCTTAGATGTTCATCTTCTAGCATTTT
>CALXPY010000005.1 GCA_944390395.1 uncultured Clostridia bacterium
GTTATGCTTAAAATTTTTATAAAAATAATTTAAAAAAATTATAAAAAACTATTGACTTTTGTTAGCAAGTTTTTATGCAAAAATTTCATTTTTATATCAATTGTTTAAAAAATAAAAAAATGGTTATCATATATAATAAATGAACTTTTAAAAGGAATGATAATCATTATGAAAATTTTTAAAAAAATATTTATTGTCTTTCTTTTATTAATTATTTATGTATATATTTGTAATATAACATTACTGCCAAATAACATAATTATTATGCAAGGAGAAAATTTAAATATTAACCCTGTTTTAGGTTTATACTTAAATTCTAATAATAACATTATGCAAGCTTCAAGTAATTTAAACAATCCTATTAATACTGTAGGAAAATTAGATTTTAAATTAGATCTTTTTAACCTCTTCCCTGTTAAAGATATTTCTGTTAATGTAATTCCAAAAACTAAAGTAGTTCCAATTGGAGCTTCAATAGGAATGAAATTATATACTGATGGTGTTTTAGTTGTTGGAATGTCAGAAATAGAAGGTGAAGAACCTTTTAAAAATAGTGGAATTAAAGAAGGAGATAGAATTTTAGAAATTAATGATAATAAAATAAGTAATACAAATGAGCTAATAAATGTTGTAAATGAAAGTGAGGGAAATAATTTAAATATAAAATATGTAAGAGGCGAAGAAGTTGAGACAACAAGCATAAAACCTGTAAAAAATAGTAATAATGAATATAAATTAGGTTTGTGGGTTCGAGATGCTGCTGCTGGAGTAGGAACACTTACATTTTATGAACCTGAATCTGGTATGTTCGCAGCTTTAGGCCATGGCATAGTAGACATAGATACTTCTCAAATTATAAATATAGCAAATGGCGAATTAGTTACAACTAATATTCTTTCTATTACTAAAGGTGAAAAAGGTACTCCAGGTGAAATTAGAGGAACCATAGAAAATGGGTATACTTTAGGAAACATTTATAAAAATACAGGCTTTGGCGTTTTTGGAAGTTTAACCAACACCTCTCCTCTAGGAATAAATAGTAATGAAGCCATTGATGTTGCACTTAGAAATGAAATCCAATTAGGTAAAGCTGAAATAATATGTCAATTAGAAGATGTTAAAAAAGAAAAATATGAAATTGAAATTCAAAAAAAGTTTGTAAATAATAATGAAGATAATAAAAGTATGCTAATTAAAATTACAGATGATAGACTTTTAGAAAAAACTGGCGGTATAATTCAAGGAATGAGTGGCGCTCCTATAATACAAAATGGTAAATTTGTAGGTGCAGTAACTCACGTTCTTGTAAATGATCCAACTGTTGGTTATGCAGTTTTTGGTGACATTATGATAAAACAATTACATTAAAATTATTTAATCCCCAGAAAAATTCTGGGGATTTTCACAATCTTAAGAAATTATTTCATCTCATTTATTTATATATCCATGCTCATATCTAAAATTTCTTTTAATCTTTCATCTTGTTTCGTTAAATATAAATATCCTATTAATCCTTCAAAAGCTGTTGAATACATATATTCTTGCACAGTAGCATTTTTGGCTAGATGGTGGTTTTGTGTATTTCTTCCTCTTCTTACTATTTCCATCTCTTCCTCTGTTAATTTATCTTTTAATTTTTCTAATATCTTTGCTTGTGCAGAAGCTTTTACATATTTTATTGCTTCTATATGTAATTTATGTGGTTTCAAATTTGTTTTATTTATTAACTCTGTCCTTACATATAACTCAAATACACTATCTCCAATATATGCCCATGTTAATGGTGATAGCATTTTTACTTCTGATTGATCTTTTTTTCTTTCTATAATTTCCAAATTATTCCTCCATTACAATCTTTCTAATGTTATTCTACCTAATTTTCCACTTCTAAATTCATCTATAATTATATTTGCTACTCTTTCTATGTCTATATTTCCTCCAGAAATAATAGCGCCTCTTTTTCTTCCTATCTCTTCCATAACATTTAATATGTTTTCGTTTTCTTCTCTATTATTGTCTTGTAGAATATCTTTTATTTGTTTTTCATCTAAATTATATCTATTTACTACATTTGAAAAATAATTTAATAATAAAAATTTTAATAAAGCAAACCCTATTTCTGTAATTTCCATTATATCATCATTTATCGTTCCAGTAAATGCTAAATTAAGTGCAACTTTTTCATCTTGAAACTTTGGCCATAGTACTCCAGGAGTATCCAATAGTTCAATATCATTATTTACTTTCACCCATTGTTTTTGTCTTGTAACACCAGGTTTATTTCCAACCTTTGCTTGAGATTTCTTTGATATTCTATTAATAAAAGAAGATTTTCCTACATTAGGAATTCCTACAATCATTATTCTTATTGATTTTCCTACTCTTCCTTTTTCTAAAAATTTAGAATTATTTTTATTATATAATTCTTCTATAGTAGAAATAACTTTATTAATTCCCATTCCAGAATTCGAGTCAACAATAACTGCTTTTATTCCCTTATTGTTAAAATAGTTAAGCCATTTTTTATTTTGCTCTTCATCAGCTAAATCTGATTTATTTAATATAATAATTCTAGTTTTTTCTTTTATATAATTACCTATATCAGGATTTTGACTTGAAATTGGAATACGAGCATCCAATATTTCTACTACTATATCTATAAGTTTTAAATCTTCTATTATCTGTCTTTTTGTCTTTACCATGTGCCCGTGGGTACCAGTTAATATTTGTTTTTGTTGATTTTTCACTATTCATTATTATCATCTACCTTCTGTATTGTTTATCTTTTCTTTCTCTACTATATACGCTTGTCCATCTTGTGTCATCTTTCATAGTATACTTTACATTAAGAATTACGCGGGCTTTTAAATCTTGCAAATATAAAGATTTAAAATAAGCCCGCTACTGTTCCTTGACTTATATTAATATAATCTATAGTTATTCTTATCTGCCCTTTCATCAAACTTTCTATCATACGCTTCGTTTTTGTAAAACCAATCTGTTTTCTTATCTTTTGGATTTAATTTTCTATTTTTATCCAACAATACATCAAATAAAGCTGCAACTGGTATTGCAATACCAACTAAAGCGACTAATAGTGACATATAGTCTTCTAATGCTGCTTGTCCTTCAGCCATAGCTGTTAAATTGTTATACAAGTATATTCCATAATAAGCTCCATGTGCTAAAAGATATATAATTGTTGGTAAAAGTTTTCTTTTTACAATAAAACAAATACATATAAATGTAATAAACAGTAATACTATTTCCATTGTCATATCAATTGGATCAACAACAAATGTAGAACCTAATGATGAACAAATTGCTACTATTACTCTAAATCCCCAAAACATAAATGCAAATATTGCAATTAACCAACTAGACAAATTTGTCATAATAAAATCATCCTTCCTTTTCTTCCGTTTTGTTACATATATATATTTTAACATATTTTTATAAATAGTGAAAGATTTTGTAGAAAAAAGTTTTAAGAGGAAATCTATATTTAGATTTCCTCTTTATCATTTTAATCTACAAAATTAAATTCGTCTTTAAATTTGTCCTTAAATATTTCAAATACTTTATTTAATGTTTCTTCATCATCAACACTAACATAAGATTCTTCGTCCTCTGAATCTGTGTCTTCTAGTTTTAATATAACAACTTCATCAGCTTCTTCTGATTCTTCTACAGGTAATAATACAACGTATTCTTCTCCTTCATATTCTATTAAATCTAAGAATTCAAATTGTACTTCTTCACCATTCTCATCATTTAAAGTTATTATATTGTCGTTCTCTTCTCCTCCATTCATTTCTTCTATGTTATCATTTTCGTTATTCATATAATTCTCCTTTCTTAATTATATTCTTATATTATATTTTACAATTTTAATATCTTTATGTATGTTATTTATTTAAACTTGTTTTACTCTTTTTTAGATTAATACATTGTAATCTTTCTAGTTTTACTGCATATTTTCAAGTTTTTTCATATACGTTTCTAAAATATATACAGCTGATATTGTATCTACAATGCTTCTTTTTTTATATTTATTTATATTTAGATAATTCATTGTTTTATGAGCTGCCACCGTAGTAAGTCTTTCGTCAATTTCTTCAATCTTTATATTGTTAAATTTACATTTTAATTTATGTATAAATTTTTCTGTTACTTCTACTCTTTCTGCTCTACTGCCATCCATATTTATTGGCATTCCAACAACAAATGTATCTATTTTATACATTCCTAATAGTTCTTCTAATCTTTTTAGAACAATTTTATCATTTCCATTATGAGTTATTGTTTCAAGTCCCTGTGCTGTAATTCCTAATTCATCTGTTATTGCTATACCTACTCTAGTATCGCCATAATCTATTCCTAATTTTCGCATTTATTAATCATCCAACCCTATATAATTCTTAACCATTTTTTCCAATAATTCGTCTCTTTCTACTTGTCTAATTAAATTTCTTGCATCATTGTGACTTGTTATATATGTAGGATCTCCAGATAGGATATAACCAACAATTTGATTTATTGGATTATAACCTTTTTCTTCCAAAGATTCATAAACTTTTTTTAGGATTTCTCTAGCTTTAATATTTTTGTCTCTTTCTACTTTAAAACTTACTGTTTCGTCCATTGATGACATATTAATCCCTCCTTATATAAAATTAATTTTATTTTCATCTGGATCAGCATTATCCAAATATTCTTCCATTACCTTTGTTAATTTTTCCAAAGCTGTTCCTTTATAATATGTAGAAATAACTGCATTTATTTTTGGAGTTGCATATAGTTCATCTTCTTCTACATCTTCTTCATCTAAATCAACTGCTGGTATTTTTAGCTCTTCTATATTTTCTTTAAGTATTTTCATAAAATCATTTACTGCATCTAATTCTATTCCAGAAAATACAATAGCAAACTTTGGTCCCATGTATCTTACGAAAATATATTCACTAGATAAACTTTCTTTGGTAACTTCTGCAACTTGTTTTATTATTTCATTTCCTGTTTCTCTATTTATTTCTTTATTAATATCCTCTAAGTTAGTAATTTTAAATAAACATACAGTTGATGTTGTATATCTATTTATTATTTTCTTTCCTTCACCAAATAAATATTCTGCTGATTTTAGTTTTGAGAACTTATCATCTCTTACAGTATTTTCTATTACTTGTTGTGTTTCTAATGTTCTTAAAACTGAAACAATATTATTTTTTACTACTTCCAATATGGTTACATCTACATTGTCAAACTCATGTGGTTTATTTCCTTCTATAATCCAATATCCTATATATACATTATCAATAAATAGTGGAAAGAACATTGCTGATTTTGCTCTACCAAATTCCATTTTTTGATATGGCAATCTCTCGTTTTCATTATCTATTGTTATATATTTAGGTATTGCTTTTTGTATACTTTCTTTAAAAATAGGTTCATTATGTAAGTTTCTTAATGTATCCCAATGTCTTTGGTCAACATTTGAAGCCTTAACAACATATTCAGCTCCATCATAAACAACAATTGTCGAATATTTAATTTCATATCTTTCTATTAATATATCATTTATTCTTTTTATTTTTTCATCAACAGAAGTGATTTCACTAGTTGTATTCATAAAATCTTGCAAAATATTTAAATTTGCTATCTTTTGATTCAAATTCGTAAAATTTTGTATTTTATTGTGTATTGATATATTATATACCATTAACAATACTATAATTACTACTAATATTAGTACTATTGCTATTATCAAAAAAATCACCTCTTATTTTGTTTTTAATTAATAATTACCTTTCATTTTATTTAAAGTATTATTCATTGTAGCTGAAAATTTATTTGTTGGAATATTATTATTACCATAATAATTATTATAATTAGTATTACTATTGTTGTTTTCCATTAAAGGATATACTATATTAGATAGTTTAGTAAGTGCAGTTAACAAATTTTTTGAATATCCATTTAATGAAATTTTGCAATTTACTAATCCTTCTAAATATTTAGAATATGTTTGATCTTCAAATGGTATTGTACAATATTTTACTGTATCTTTATTAAACAATTCTGTCATAAATGACATTGCTGGATCATTATAAAAAGAAATTCCTCCAATTATTGTTCTTTCTGTAATACTTCTTACTTTTAACATTTTATTTAAAACAATTCTAATTTTATCTTGTTCTAATATATTCTTTGCTTTTAAATTTCTTAAAAAAGCTGTTAATGGTTGAATTGTTAATATATCCATGCTTTGAACCAAATACAATTCTTGGGCTTCTTTAAAATAACCTAAATTTGTTTCAAAATCACAATCCATTATAACTAAAGAATAGTTTTTTACCAATGTTTCTAATATATGTTTATAGTCTCCGATGCTTTCATTTGGCCCTGGTAGTGCTGTATAAACAGTCAAATTTTTATTTACTTGTATTCCTTCTGCATTTCCTCTTCTTAAATTATCAAAAGATGCAAAAGCTTTTTTTCTAAGTTCTTCTTCATTCTCTGTATAAATATAATAAGCATTTTTATTTTGTGTTAAATCTAGTATTGCTGTATTAATACCTTTCTTTGAAATCATCTCTGCCAAATTGTTAACTAGGAATGATGTTCCATTTTTTGAAGTTCCTACAAAAGCAACTACTTTTTTATCTTTACTTAGTAAACTACTTAATTCCTGATTATTATAATTTATATTTTCCAAATCATTTCTGTTGTTAATATTATTATAATTATTTTCAACATAATTGTTTTGGTTTTGATAAAATTCATTATTATTGTTATTTACTGTATTGTACCCTGGTATAGGTTCTTCTTCAATATCATCAAGCCCTGGTAAAACCATATTTTGTTCATATTGTTCATTATTTCTTACATTAGTTTGTTCTGGTTCATCGTCACCTAATTCAAATAAGTTAACTACATCATGATCTTGTGATAATTGATTAGTCTGATTTGTTACAACTGGTTCTTGAACTTTTTTAGGTCTTCCCCTTCTCTTTGGCTCAGTTTTTACTTCTTCTAAAGGTTGTTCTACTACTTTTTTAGGTCTTCCTCTTCTTTTTGGTTCTGCTTCTATTATTGGTTCAACAATTTTTTCTGTCACATTTTCAAATTTATTTTCTTTTTCCATAATAGTATCCTCTTCGTTCTCATCCATTCTATTTACTTTATGCATATTAACATTTGAAGGAATAACAATAGGTTTTGTAAGCTCCGCATTTCCTATACTTTTTTCTGTAATATTAGATTTTTTAGCTTCTTCTCTAGCTTTCTTTACATTCTTTGCTTTAACAGCACCAAAAGTAATTATTTCTTGATATTTCGGAGAATTAGCTTCAAGTACAGCTTTTACATTAAGTGGTAAAAATTTAGCAATTACTCTTAGTTGAGCATCTGTATATTGAACAGCAATATTTTCAAAACCTTCAACATATTTATCTTCATTTTTTCCTAACCTTTTGTAATAAGCTAAAATATTTTGAATTTCAACTTCACTAACTTCCCCTTCTGTTTCTGCTTTGTAATCAACATCATCAGCTTCTATTTTATAATATAGTTTCGCTTCTTTTTTAGTACGTGGTTTATTTATTAATTCACATACATTTGTAATACTTCTATCTTTGCCTAATAGTGCATTATATATTCCTATTCCAAATAATTTAACTAATAAGCTTTCTGATTTTACTCTTCTATCTGAACAAATTAATATTATTGGTATATCTAACCCTGATGCACTTGCAGCTTCATCACTTATATTATCTAATCTTTCGAAAATAAACTTATCTATGACTTCATAATTATTTTTATTAGAAAACATCTCTAGATCTTCACTTATAACTATTCTGTCATAAGTTTTATCTTTTTGTAACTCTTTTATTATTGCATTAAAATAATATACATTTTTTGCAGAAATTATTTGTTTATATTCTTGTTGGTATTTTTTTATAATCGACTCAGATATATTCTCATTATTTACTGCAAATAAAACTTTCATTTGTTAACCCCTCCAACCTTTTACAACTATCGCAAAAACTAATGGTAGCACTTGACAAATAACCATTACTGTAACTATTCCTACCATTACTCCAAAGCCTTTATCTCTTACATCCATTTTTCTAATTCCAATAACATAATTATATATACCCGCTATAACTATGCCTACAAATCCAAAAGGTATACTATATATTCTTACTATATTTAACAAATATGCTGCTAATGCATACGTATCATTTCCATAAGCCGCTTTATAATCTTCTAATGATTTTAGTGCAGAGTCTTTTATATCTACTAATGTAGTAGTTGATGATGATGGCTCTAATGTCTCTTGATTAGTGTCAGTTGCATATACAGTAACTGTAAAAAATAAACACATTATAATAGTTAAAGCCACAAATATTTTTTTCATTTAAATATCTCCTTCCAATATTACATATCACTACCTCTTTTTTCCACTTCTTATATCATACAATAATATAGAAAAAATATCAAGAAAAAAAAGAGTTTTTTATAAAATTTCCTAACTCATTTTTTCTTAAAACTATATTTTTCATTTACTTTTTTTCGTTTTAGTGTTATAATTCTTGTCCGTAAAGGAGGCTTTATTTATGATTTCTAAAAGTAAAGTTATAGTAAGATATGCGGAAACTGATCAGATGGGAATTGTTCACCATAGTGTATACCCTATTTGGTTTGAACTTGCAAGAACTGAACTTGCTAAAGAAGCAGGCTTTCCATACTCTGAAATGGAAAAATCAGGAGTTATGACACCACTTATAGAGCTTAATTGTAAATATATAAAACCTGCTCATTATGAAGATGAATTAATAGTTACCTCAAGAGTAAGTAAACTTTCTCCTGTTAGAGTTGAATTTTATTATGAAGTTTTTAATAATACAGACACTAAACCAATTTGTATTGGAACTACAACACATGCTTTAGTAAATAAGGATTTTAATATAATAAATACAAAAAAATTACACCCTGAAATATATAGTATTTTAGAAAAAATGGTAGAAAAGGAGAATTAAAATTTATGGCTATTTTTGAGCATGAATATATGGTTAATATGGAAAAAATAGGTTCTAAATCTAACCTTATTACTAATAAAGGGCTTTTAAATATCTTTCAAGATATTGGATGTTTACATTCTGATGTTGCTGGCTTAGGCATTAATGATATACCTAATACTCATCTTTCATGGGTAGTTTTGCATTGGAAAGTTAAAGTTTTAAAAAGGGCAAAATATGGTGAAATATTAAAAGTAAAAACGTGGTCAAGATCTGCTACTAAGGTTCATTGTTATAGAGATTTTGCAGTGTATAATCAAAATGACGAATTAATTTGCATGGCTACATCAAAATGGACTTTAACTAATATAGAGAAAAAATCTCTGGAAAAAATTACTGATGACATTGTTGCTAGATACACACCGGAAGAAAAATATATATTTAATACTCCAGAAATTGAAAAACTAAAAGAACCAACTAATAATCAAATTTTAACTTATACTTTTAAAGTTCCACGAAGAGATATAGATGTTAACAATCATGTACATAACTTATATTATTTAGATTATGCTTACGAAGCTCTTCCAGAAGAAATCTATAACCAACCTGAGTTTAATAATTTAGAAATAATGTATAAAACAGGCGCAAAATTAGGAAACATTGTTAATTGCTATTATTCAAATTATGATAATTCACATTTTATCACTTTAAAAAGTGAAGATAATAGTCATTTACACGCCATAATAAAATTAAGTTAGAGGAATTGTTTTATTCCCCTAACTTCTATTTTTTCGAACTTAATTAAATTTCTTTCTTATTTTACAAATCTGCTTAGAAAAAATCAATTATTTTCTAAACTTACTATTCCTTTATCTTCTACAAAAGTAGATACATTATACAAAAATAAAATATCTGTTATATTATTTTCTTCTATATAATCATTTAAATTCCCTGTATAATATCTAGGATCTATAAAATGCAATTCTTCAAAGTTCTGGCATAAAAATTGTGCCATTATATGTGAGTATGAATCTTTTATTAACAATAGTTTTTTTCCATTTTGTATATTGGTTTTTATAGCGACTTTCGAATTATTGCCATTTAGAAAATATGAATATTTATCTTTCTTGCTCAAATATTCTTCATTATAAATTTTGTTTGTTTCTTCGTTATCATAAATTGCACTTTTTACAGTTCTATTATTATCATTCATATACACATATATCTTATCTTTTTCTTGATTTGGTATCTGTGCTTTTGAATCAAAAGTTCCTAAAAATTCTTCTGAAATACATTTTCTTTCATAATTTTCCAAAGTTACTGGACTAATATTAGCTTTTTCACAGAACTTTAAATATACTAAATAAGCTCCATCACTTGTAAAATGGTGATCTGTTTTAAAATAAATATAATTTTCCTTATTTTCTTTTAATATATCTACAGTGTCTATATTTATAGTATTTTGCGTATTTTCATATATTTTATCTATAATCTCTTCTTGATTATCAACCTCTACATTATCTGGTAATTTATCACTATTAATATAAATGGAATTTGGGACCAATGCAAAATATATTGGTATATCAATTTTGTTTGTTAAGTTATTCATGGATTTTAGAGTGCTTTTTACATTTTTGAGTTCTTCTTCGCCGAACTCAAACTTTTCAAATAAAAATCCATTTTTTCCTATATATACCCCATTATTTTCTTTTTTACCTAAGGCTAATTCTGTAAATGATTTTGTTTTTAACCATGCATTTCTAAACACAAAATGATCATTAATGTAATCATTTAATTCCTCTGAATATTTTCCACTTACTAAGTTTTCAAAAGTAAATTTTGGAAACTTAGCCATATATCTATTTTCTTGTTCAGAAAAAGATTTTGTTGGAATTATAAAATTTAAAACCACAAGTAAAATCCACACTGTCATGAATATTATAAAAAAACTCTTATTTTCTTTTTTCATATTTACTAAAAAATTCCTTTCCTAAGGTACAAAAATTCTTTTTCAATCATAAATCCTTTTTTAAAATCTAAAGTATAAAAATGGATTAAATGAATCACTAACTAAGCTAGCTGTACATAGTAAAAATATTACTAAATATACTATTGAAGTTAAAGCATGTATCTTCTTTATTTTTAATTTATTTAACAACTTAGAAATTGGAACTGAACATATTATTCCTATTAATATTATTATAAAAAAGTTTTTTAACAAATAAATAGATTCATTATTATATAATGCAACATTTCCTATACCAAACATAGACTTTAAATATTCTCCTATTTTTCCTAAATCTTCGAAAGCAAATATTACCCAACTTACTAAAATCAAGAATATAGAATATAAATGTCTAAATACTGATGGTAACTTGTCCAATAATTTTAATAAAAATACTTTTTCTAATATTAATATTACTCCAAAATATAATCCCCATAAAATAAAGTTCCATGAGGCTCCATGCCATGCGCCAGTTAGAAACCATACAATTAAAATATTTCTTATTTGCTTAGGTAATCCTTTTCTATTTCCACCAAGTGGTATATATATATAATCTCTAAACCAGCTGCTCAATGTTATATGCCATCTTCTCCAAAATTCTGTTATACTTTTTGATATGTATGGATAATTAAAATTCTCATCAAATTTCATGCCAAATATTTTAGCTAGTCCTATTGCCATATCTGAATATCCACTAAAATCAAAGTATATTTGAAGAGCAAAAGCTATAATTCCTACCCATGATAATAATGTTGTAAGCTCTCCATAATTTCCTGTTTCTATGGTATTCCATAACATTCCGACATTATTTGCAATAAGTACTTTTTTAGCAAGACCAACTATAAACCTTTTCATTCCTTCAGAGAAATTATCTGCACTTATATTTTTTGTTTCTAATTCCTCATCTACTGTTTCATATCTTACTATAGGTCCAGCTATTATTTGTGGAAATAATGTTGTATATGTTAAATAGTTATAAAAACTTTTTTCGCATTTTACTGTTCCTCTATATACATCAATTATATATGATAATGATTGAAATGTATTAAAAGATACTCCTATTGGTAATGGTATATTAAGTAATGGAATTTCAAAACCAGTAATAGCATTTATATTTGTTATAATAAAGTCCGCATATTTAAAGAAAAATAAAATAAGTAAGTTTACGCCAACATCTATAAATAAATATAATCTTTTTTTCTTTTTATTTTCCCAATATTTATTTATTTTGTTACCACACCAAAAGTCCATTATTGCTAATAATAGCATAATAAAAATATACCTTATTTCTCCCCATGCAAAAAAAATAAGGCTGGCTAAAATCATTACAGCATTTTTAAATTTACTTGGTACTATAAAATATAGTAGTAACATTATAGGTAAGAATATATATAAAAAGACCACACTGCTAAATACCATTTTTAAACTCCTAAATATTATATTTTTTTAAATTTTACTTTTATTTTTTTATAATGTCAATAATTCATACAATATATTTGATTATATTAATCTCCAAAAAGTTTATTTTTATTTCAAAAAGTGTAGTTTTTATTACAAAACTACACTTTTTTCTACTATTATTGGCAAAGATTTTTACACATTTGCTGTCTATCTCCTTGCGAATTTCTTTTTTGTCCTTTTGATTTTTGTTTTTCTCCATTACAATTTTTTAATACTTTATATACAAAGCTGCTCTATATCCAATATCATCAGAAATATTTCCTTCTCCGACTAATTGTCTTTTTGCCATATAGTCGTCAGCTCCTTTTTGATAAAATTTTCCTCCTCTTACTACATTGCTATTATTACTCTTTTCCATTGTATATTCTGAAACATTTCCTGCTATATCATATATACTATTTATTCTCCATTTGTCACTATATCCTGTTTCTTCTTTAGTATTTGGTAGACATGTATAGTCAATATGGTGTTCATTTCTCTTTGTGTAATATGCTAAATAAAATTCTTCATCCATCTTTAAATCAGCTACTTTTTTTAATAATGAATTATTATTTTTTGCATAACCATCAAAGAAGCTATCATCAAAAACTATCTCATCTTCATATCCTTCCCATGGATTATCTTTTGAAAAATCTGGTTGAACATTGGCTGCTTGCAAAGCATCGACTGCAATTAAAATTTCTGATTTCAAATCATCCAATGTACAATTTACATTGTTTTTTATTTTTAAATTAAAATTTAATTCTTCATCTGTATCTAGTACTTTTGTATAGTAATAATATCTACCTTTTTTAATAAGGTCATTTCCTTCTAATGTTATATCATTTATAATATCATCATTATCTTTTCTTCCTAATCCCACTCTTATATATGCTTTTACACTACTTTCACTCACCTTTACATTTAATTTTAAATTCAATGTTTCTTCATAAGATGGTACTGTTTTTATTAGATTTTCTTCGGAAGAGTTATCTATTGTACTAATAATATCTATATCTCCCCCAAGAAATGCTTTTTCTATTGGATAGTTATAACTTACCCTATTTATATCTGCAAGATATTTATTTATATTATTATAATTCTGTGCAATACTTATTCCTGCTGTATTTCTATTAAAATCACTATAGTTTCCATAGTTTGTACTATTTTTTACATCTGTAGTTTTTTCTATATATTTCATTGCACTATCCCATTGTCTTCCATATACCATTGTTGATGTCGCTCCATAGTTTTGATTATCTTCTGTGTACATGCTTCTAGCATTATTCATTGCATTTTCCATTGTTATATTTGTTTCCGGTTCATAACCTTGCTTTGATACTGCTTTTCCTCCATCATTTCCTACTTCATATCTACCTATGAAAAATCCACCATAAGTTAATATACTTTCTTCTATCTTTTTTATTTCTTCTTTTGATTTTTCATCTATTTCTTCTGTATAACTATTACTACTTCCTTCATAATCTTCTCTTTCATAATTATCTACTGGTATCCATACAAATTGATCTCTTGTTTTTCTTGCTTCTTCCACATTTGCATCTGTTATTTCGTCTAAACCTTCATATATTACCCAACCTTCTGAAACTCTATCTTCTCCCGTAGCTTTTGATGGCGTAAAACCAAAAGGTATTGGTACTTTCTCTCCATCTGGATCTTCTTCTATATGTACATAATCATTATCTTCTTCTCCAAACATATCATCTAACAAATTTTCTAATTTATTGTAATCATCATCTAAAGAATTATTCATTACATTTGCTGCCTCTTGTGCTTTCCCTATTATCCCATTATCACTTAATACTACTGATATTGTTATTGCTGCTAATATTAATAATACTACTATAGTTATTGCCAATGCAATTAGCGTTATTCCTCTTTTTTCTTTTATTTCCTTCATAAGTTGAATCTCTCCTCTTTCTTATTAATTTTAAATTTATTCCCACAATATGTAATAATATCTTTTTTCTTTCAAATATATCCACTAGTAAAATGTTTTGAAAAAAGCGCACAAAAAGAACGTCTCCTATTTATAAGAAACGTTCTATATTTTACATAATACATTTGAAATTTAGGTACAAAAACTAAACCTGTTTTATTCTCTAAAACATAGCTCTCTCTCTCTCTCTCTCTCTACAACGGCAACGCTTTCAGCTCTCATCTTTATGTTATCTCCTTTTCATTTCTAACAAGATAATACTATATTTTTATATTTTAAGCAATATTTACTTATAACTGTAACATACTTTTAATGTATTTATAACAAAATTGTAATATATCCTATTTTACATATTTGTTTTCAAATTCTTCTTTTGGAATTGGTTTTGAAAAATAGTATCCTTGTATATAATCACAATTTATACTCTTTAAATACTCTAACTGTTCTTTTGTTTCTACCCCCTCTGCAATTGTTTTTAATTTCATTTTTTTAGCAATGTAAATTATATATTGAACTACATTTTCTTTTCTGTTAGTCTGAATTTGATCAATAAAACTCTTATCTATTTTTAGTACATCTAAAGGCATATTTTGTAACATATTAAATGAAGAATATCCTGTTCCAAAGTCATCTAAAGAAATATTAAATCCTTTTTCTTTTATATTTCTCATAATTTCTACTATATCTATATTTTCTTTTAGTGTTGCACTTTCTGTTATTTCCAATTCTATATCTTTTGCACTTAAATTATATTTTTTTAATATATTCATATATTGTTCAATAAAATTGTATGAATCAAAATGTTCTTTTGAAACATTTATTGAAATTAATGGCATTCTTTTATATTTTTCTTTCCACTCTGTTAAATCTTTGCATACTTTATCGAAAATGTATAAATCAAGTTTTATAATAAATCTATTTTTTTCGAAGATTGGTATAAACTCATTTGGAAATATATATTTTCCATTATGTTTCCATCTAACTAGTGCTTCTGCTCCAATTACCATTTCATTCACTGCTTCAATCTTTGGTTGATAATATATTTCAAATTCATTTTTTTCAATTCCTTCTTCCATTATACTTTCTATATAATGTTCTCTATTTAATTTTTCCTCAATTTTTTCATCATACATAGCAAATAATCTGCTATAATCTTCTTTTGACATCCTATTAGCAATTAATGTTTTATCCAATATTTCTTTTATGCTACTTTCTTTTCCTGTTATTTTATAAATTCCCATTGATATTTTTATTAAAAACTCAAAATTATCAAATTGAATTTTTGATAAACTACTATTTATTCTTTCTGCTGTTTTTTCTATGCTATCTTTCTCCATTAATATACAGGCAAAAACATCATTAGAAATTCTACATACTATTTGATTATTATTAATTTCCTTTTTTAGCCTACTCCCAATTTCATATAATAATTTATCCCCAACATTATGTCCATATTGCTTATTAAATGATTTAAACTTATCTATATCTAAAATAATAATATAATTAATTAAATTCTGCTTTAATAGTTTTTCCCCATTTTCTATAAAGAAATAATGATTTCCAAGCTTTGTTATTGGGTCTATATACGCTAAATTATATAACTGTTCCTTTTTTTCTAAATATGATAATATTACATACAATGAAATTATGAATGTTATTATTAATATAAATCCTGAAGCAATAAGTGTAGCCTCTAAAATTTTATTTAATTCTTCTGCTACTGTACTTCCTGATGTTACTATTGCCAAATACCAGTCATTTATATTAAGCTTTTGATATATTAAAAAATAACTATGATCTTCTTTTTTAAATACTTCTTGCCCATTTGATATGTTTTGTATATTTTCTTTTATATTCATAACTTTTGTTTCAACATTTTTATCATCATAAAAGAATTTTTTTAATTCCTTATAAATATCATTACCGTTTGGTTCATTTCCTGAATTTGCTATAATTTCTCCATTTGAACTTATTATATATTCATAACCATTACCACTATAAATGGACTGAATAAATCTTTTTTCATATTCAGAAGTATCAACTACCAATAATATTGCAACTTTCTTTTCTCCAATCTTACTCATTTTGGAATAAATATTTATTTCTTCATTATTAACTTTGCTTTGTCTACTTTTTGAAACTTTAACTTCTTGGCCGGATAAAAACTCATCCTTATCTTCTAATAAATCTACTACTTTTCCATCACTTGTAACTGTTTTTCCATCTTCATACATAATTGCCATTCTAGAAAATTGCTCATTTCCTGGAATATTATTATATATGCTAAATATCTTTTCCGCTGATATATTATTTTCTTCTTCTATTTGTTTTACTATAGAATTTAATATTCGTATATGCTCATTTATTATATTTTCTAATCTTGCAACATCTTGTTTAGTTATTTCTTCTAAACTTCTGAATGTGTTTTTATTTATAAGAGTTCCTATATTGTTTATAAATATAAAAATAATTACAGACATTGCAATTAATATGGAAATACTTATTAAAAATGAAATAATGTATTTTCTTTTCATGTAAAATTCACCTAATATTAGTTTTCCATATTTTTGCCATATTATAACTATTTTATTTTTCAAACTCATCTTTATATTTACTTTGAATATATTGTAAAGAGGTAATTTTGATTTGTTTGTTTTTATTTCTGCAAAATGTGACAAATCTATTTATTTTTTTTTGAATATATTGTATAATATATATGTATGGAAAAGGAGAGTGAAATTTTATGTGGGCTATTTGGTTAATAGCTGCTGGAGTATTTTTTATAGCTGAAATCGCTACAACTGGATTTCTTATATTTTGGTTAGGTTTAGGCGCACTTTTAGCAATGGTTACAAGCTTTATAACAGATAGTGTTTTTATTCAAACAATAGTATTTGTTATTTCTTCTACCTTGTTAATTTTATTAACTAAACCATTACTAAAGAAAATTACAAAAAAAGATAAGACCGTTGTAACAAATGCTTTTTCTATAGTAGGTAAAGATGCTATAGTAACTACTACCATTGATCCAAAACAAGGAATTGGTCAAATAAAAGTAGATGGTGAAACATGGTCTGCTAAATGTAGTGATGATATTGTAATAGAAAAAGGTACTGAAGTTAAAATATTAGCAATTGATGGTGTAAAAGCTGTTGTTAGTATTTCGAAAAAATCTTCTAAAAAAGTGGAAGAGACAGTTTAATTTAGTTATTAATATTTAAAATAATAAATAATTTAGGGAGGAAAATTTATGTGGGTATTAATTATACTATTAATTATCATTTTAATTATTGCATTCAAATCAATTAAAATTGTAAAACAATCTGAAGTGTACATTATTGAAAGACTTGGTAAATTTCATAAAATTGCAGACGCTGGTCTTACAATAATAATCCCATTTATTGATCACGTTCGTAGCGTTGTAAGTTTAAAACAACAAACAATGGATATACCACCTCAAGGAGTTATTACTCAAGATAACGTTACAATTACAATTGATACAGTTGTATTCTACAGAATCACAGATCCAGCTAAAGCTGTATACGAAATTCAAAACTTAAAGAAAGGTATTGAATACTTAGCTATTACAACAATTCGTGATATTGTTGGTAAAATGGACTTAGATGCAACATTTAGTTCACGTGATACAATAAACGATAAATTAAGAGTTATACTTGATGAAGCAACAGATCAATGGGGTTGTAAAGTTGATAGAGTTGAAATTAAAGATATTACACCACCTGCTGATATTCGTGACGCAATGGAAAAACAAATGAATGCAGAAAGAAATAAAAGAGCATTAATTCTTCAAGCTGAAGGTGAAAGACAATCTGCTATTACACTTGCAGAAGGTAAAAAAGAAGCTGCTATTCTAGAAGCTGAAGCTGATAGAGAAGCAAAAATAAGAAGAGCTGCCGGTGAAGCAGATGCTATTAAAAAAGTTGCTGAAGCTAAAGCAGAAGAAATTCAAATGGTATATGATGCTATAATGAAAGCTAACCCTGATGATAAATTAGTTCAACTTAAATCATTAGAAGCTTTAAAAGAAGTTGCAAATGGAAATGCTAACAAAGTATTCATTCCATTTGAAGCTACAAATGCATTAAGTAGTTTAGGTGCTGCAGCAGAAATGTTTAAGGACGAAAAAAAGAAATAGAAAAATTATAAAGCAGAGAATTTTAATTTCTCTGCTTTTCTTTTTTAATCTACTGTATCATCTTTTATATAATATTTTGTTCCTAACATTTTATCCGGTAAATATTGTTGCTCTACCCAATGTCCTGGATAATCATGTGGATATTTATATCCTACCCCATATCCAAATTTGCTCATTCCTTCTGCTGGTGCGTTTCTTATATGTAATGGTATTGTTCCTGTATCTTTATGTGCAACATCTTCTAAAGCTTTATTTATTCCTAAATATGCTGCATTAGATTTTTTTGAAGTAGCTATATATACTGTAGCTTCTGCTAATATTATTCTAGCCTCTGGCATTCCAACCATTGTTACTGCTTGCATTGCATTTGTTGCTATAACTAAAGCCTGTGGATTTGCCATTCCTACATCTTCTGCTGCAGATATAACTAGTCTTCTTGCCATAAATACAGGATCCTCTCCAGCATTTAATGCTCTAGCTAAATAGAAAAGCGCTGCATCTGTATCACTACCTCTTAATGATTTTATAAATGCACTTATATTATCATAATGACTATCTCCGTTTTTATCAAATACAGCTTTTCTTGTTTGAACACATTCTTTCATTATTTCATCAGTTATAGTAATATATCCATCTTGATCCATATTAGTCGTTAGCACTGCTACTTCTAATCCATTTAAAGCAGTTCTTACATCTCCATTAGAGGCCATTGCTATTTTTTGTAATGTACTATCTTCAATCCTTATTTTATAACTGCCTAGTCCTTCTTCTGATGTTAATGAATTTTTTAAGACTTTATATATATCTTTTTCTGTAAGTGGTTCTAATTTAAAAACCATTGATCTTGAAATTAAAGCTTTGTTTACTTCAAAATATGGATTTTCTGTTGTTGCCCCTATTAATATTACTGTTCCATTTTCTACATAAGGTAAAAGTGCATCTTGTTGTAGTTTATTAAATCTATGTATCTCATCTATGAACAAAATACATCTTCCAGAAGGATTTAAAAAACTATTCTTTGCCTCTTCTATTGCATTTTTTATATCAGCAATTCCTGATGTTACTGCATTTAATTTAGTAAATTTATATTTTGTTGTATTACTTATTACTCTTGCCAAAGATGTTTTTCCACAACCAGGAGGTCCCCATAATATAATACTAGATAATCTATCTGCTTTTATTGTTCTATATAATATTTTATCTTTGCCTAATATATGCTCTTGTCCGACATAATCATCCAATGTTTTTGGACTCATTCTATATGCTAATGGTTTGCTTAAATCCATATTAACCCTCTTCTCTTATTTTGATAATTTTTTTAAACCTTGTCTAATTATTTCTTCTATTGATAAGCTGTTTTTATCTATATTTTCTAAAGCTACATCTATTTCTCTTCTGCTATATCCTAAAACTTGTAAAGCACTAATTGCTTCTGATACTTTGTCATTTTCTATAATAGCTTCTTTTATTTCTTCTACATTATCTTCTACTGCTTCTTCTGTTTTTAACTTATCTTTTAGCTCTAAAATAATTCTTTGCGCTGTTTTTGGTCCAATCCCTGGTAACTTTTTTAATTTACCT
Organism: uncultured Clostridia bacterium; assembly: GCA_944390395.1. Lineage (GTDB taxonomy): Bacteria > Bacillota > Clostridia > TANB77 > CAG-508 > CAG-273. The sequence goes on from CALXPY010000005.1 coordinate 20,160, forward strand.
ATATCATTTGAAATTACTGCTAAAGCAAAACTAGATGGAGAAATATTTGATAAAATAGTTAAAGATGATTTTGCACCTATTCCACTTACTGATAGTAGTAATTCAAACATTCTTAGCTCTTCATTTGAGTTAAATCCAAAAATACTAATATCATCTTCTCTTACTCTTACATAAGTATGAATTTTTACTTCTTTCCCACTCTCTCCTAATTTTTCTATAGCATTTTGAGACATAAAAATTTTATATCCAATACCTCCAACATCTACTACAACATATCCATTTGTTTTTATCTCCAAATTTCCTTTTATATATGCAAACATATAATTTCTCCTTTATAATTTAATATAAACATTTTATCACATTTTTTTCAAAATGCAATAATATATTTGTGAAATTTTGTTTGTATTATTTGCTATAACTTTATAAAAATGTTATAATATTCAAGTAATTAGATTAAAGAGAGGTTTTTATGGATAATTGGCTTTCAAGAACAGAAATGTTAATAGGTAAAGAAAATTTAGATAAATTAGCGAACTCAACTGTTGCGGTTTTTGGCTGTGGCGGTGTTGGCTCTTATGTTGCCGAAGGAATAGTTCGTGCTGGTATTGGTAATATTGTTTTAATAGATAATGATGTTGTTGATATAACAAATATTAATAGACAATTAATTGCAGATACAACAACTATCAATATGCCTAAAGTTGAAGTAGAAAAAGAAAGATTGTTAAAAATAAATCCTAATTTAAACATACAAATTTATAAAGAGTTTTATAACTCTACTAATTCTAATCTATTGAATAATAATTATACTTATATAGTTGATGCAATTGATACTGTTAGTTCTAAAATTTCACTGATTGAAGAAGCTTTTAATAGAAATATTAAAATAATCTCATCTATGGGAACGGGAAACAAATTAGATCCTACAAAATTTGAAGTGACTGATATATACAAAACTTCAGTATGTCCTTTAGCTAAAGTTATGAGAAAAGAACTTAAAAAAAGAAATATTCCACATTTAAAAGTGGTTTATTCAAAAGAAGAACCTATAGCTACAAATACCAGAACTCCTGCAAGTATTAGTTTTGTTCCATCAGTAGCAGGTTTAATTATTGCTGGAGAGGTTATTAAAGATATTATAAATACTAACTAAAACTATTAATTTAAATGCTAAATTGAAAACTTTACCATAAACTCTTGTATTTTTTATTAATTTATGATAAACTTATAAATAGTCAATTTAATTTAGCATATAGGAGGTGCAAAACTCATGGCAAGATGCGAAATTTGTAACAAATCAATATCTTATGGAAATAAATTAAGTATAGCTCGTTCACATATAAGCAGAAGAACTTCAAGAACATTTAAACCAAATTTAAGAAGAGTTAAAGCTTTAATAAATGGTCAACCAAAAACTATACATGTATGTGCAAAATGTTTACGTTCTGGAAAAGTTGTAAGAGCATAACAAAAGTATTTTTAAAATAATATATTATTTTAAAAAAGAGACTGTTATAAAATAGTCTCTTTTTGTAGTAGCCTTTATGTACTACTTTTCTTTTATTCCAAAAATAAATTTAACAAAACCTCTTAAAAATTTTGGAACTTTTTTTACAACAATTGTCATATTGCACACACTCCTCCTTTATTCATTAACATGATAACCACATTAGACCTACTGCAACTATAGTTACGCCTAGAGCAAATAACCAACCTGAAAGTGGAAGTAATAATACAAGCAAAATTCCAAGTCCTAAGCCAATTAAACAAACTCCAATTGTTTTCTTTAATGCACACAACATAATATATTACCACCTTCCTTTATATATTATATTAATTATTCTACAAAATGTGATTAGAAAGGATTTTTTATATATGAAAAAAAATGATGTAATTGATGTTATAGAAATATTAAAAAATACATATCCTGATGCTAAGTGTAGTTTGGATTTCAAAACCCCTTTTGAGTTAATGATAGCAGTTATGCTTTCTGCACAATGTACAGATGAAAGAGTTAATAAAACTACACCAGCCATATTTGCTAGATGTTCTACTCCAGAAGAATTTATAGAAATACCTATTGAGGAATTAGAAGAATTAGTTCATCCTTGTGGCTTTTATAAAAATAAATCTAAAAATATTAAATTAGCATCACAAAAAATATTAAATGATTTTAATGGGAAAGTTCCTGAAACAATGGAAGAATTAATTACCATTCCTGGTGTAGGTAGAAAAAGTGCAAATGTAATTATGCTAGAAGCTTTTAATAATCCTCAAGGAATTGCTGTAGATACACATGCAAAAAGAATCTCCAATAGAATAGGTCTTTCATCAGAATCTGAACCAGAAAAAATCGAACAAGGTCTTTTAAAACAAATTCCCAAAAAATATATTGGAGATGTAAACCATATTCTTATTTGGCATGGCAGAAATATTTGCACAGCTAGAAATCCAAAATGTGATCTATGCCCCATAAAGCATTTATGCAATTATTTTACAAAAAATGCATAATTTTTGTATTTATTTATATAATATATGCTAAAGAGGTGTTTTGATTTGACAAATATAAACTGTTCTGAAAAATGTATTTATCAAAAAGATGGCAAATGTTGCTTTGAAAATATAGGTACTCAGTCTTCAATTTCTAATACAGATTGTATTTATTTTGTACCTATAAAACACTCTTATAATTAAAAAGGCAAATTTTAAATTTGCCTTTTTAATTTATAATCCATGCATTTTTTTGTTAAATTTCTATATTTTCACAAATATAATGCTATTCTGAATCCAATGTTTCCTACTTTTTCATATCTTGTTTGTCCTGAATCGACAATTCTTTCAATTCCTGTTACGGGTATTACACAATCTCGTGCCGAAGATGTAAATTGTACTCCTCTATAAAATCTACAATTTGTCATTCCGAATCCTGTTCTTGTTTCCATTGTCCATTCCATTACATTTCCTCCTAAATCATATATATTTTTTATTGAATAATTAGAATTTGAACCAGTTACTGCTAGCTTGCCTGTAAAATTTCCTTTTCCTCTTGAAGTTGCAACAAAACTTGTACTACTACATGTACTAGTTTTGTATTTTGGGTCTATAAATGCCATTATAGCATCCCATTGTACACCATATACCAAACAACTTTTTACATTATATCCTTTTTTTCCAGTATACATTTCTCGAGATTTTTGCACTGCACCGCCTAATTGATTAGTTGTTTCTTCTGTATCAGCCCAACCTATATAATTATAAACATAAGCACCTTGTTTTATTACAACTTCTTCATCTACTCCATACGATTGTTCTGTCCTTTCCATATTTGATTTTATTCCAGCCTCATATCTTCCTATGTAAAATCCCTTATTATTATATACACTTTGTATCATATCTGAATATTCTCTTCTTTCTTCCTCTGTTGCATAACTGCTAGGTTCTTCTGAAATTGTAAGAACATCAAAAGAATTTAAACTTCCATCAAAATAATTATTATATCTCTTAAACTCACTTTTATTTTCTACTGGTATCCATACAAACTGATTTCCTAATAAAATTTTTGCTATTTCATGATTAATCCCTTTATTTTTATCTTCTACATTATCAGATATTACAACACCTTCACTTTTTGTTCCACCAACATAATAAAATCCAGCTGGTATTGGAACTCCATCTTCTGTATATGTTAAATCCAAATTTTCTTCTGGTATCTCTATATTACTATTCCAATTTGAATCCATTGTTTCATTTAACTCATTCAAGAGTTCATTTAATTCTGTTTCATCTTCTTTTACTAAATTATTCATTCTATCTGCTGCCTCTTTTGATTTATTCAATATTCCATTTTCTCCTAAGGTTACATCTAACGTTACTCCTGCCAATATTAAAATCACTACTATTGTTACTGCTAAAGTTATTAGTGTTATTCCTCTATTTTCTTTTTTACTATTCATAACTTCTATTTCTCCCTCTATATTAATTTATTTTGAACTTTCCTCAATAGTGATAATATGTTTTTTCTCGCTTAGAAAAAAATATTATCACTATTGTGGAAGTTCTAGTTTCTGCCTTTCTCAAAATACATTAATTCACAAAATGAAATAAATATCTTTATTTAAATTTTTAAATTGCTAATTGAGAAGCGTGTTATATATATTATTTGAAAAATCATGAGTCGACAGCCCTTTGAGGCGGGGGTGTGACCCGTGAGCTTGGAGACCGTGTTTTTGAAAATAATATATATAACTTAGCTTCTATAGTACTTAGAAAGTAAAAAACTTCATATATATCCACTAGTAAAATCTTTTGAAAAAAGCGCACAAAAAGAACGCATCCAAAAAATGCGATACGTTCTGAATTTTACATAATATATTTTAGATTTAGGTACGAAAAATAAACCTGTTTTATTCTCTAAAACATAGCTCTCTCTCTCTCTCTCTCTCTACAACGGCAACGGTTTTAGCTTTCATCTTTCTATTTCTCACAAATATTATATCCTTTCACTTGTTCTTCTTTTACAAGTATAACATAGTTTATAATATTTTACTAGTTTTTTTTATTTTTAATTTGTTACATTTAATTATTCACGTATATTGACAAATATTTTATTAAGATATATATTTAAATACATAAAATTTAAGGAGGAGATTATATGTTAAAAACAAGAGTTAAAGTTCTATTATTAAGCATCTGTTTTTTATTAGTTTTTTCTACATTCTGTTTTGCTACTAATGAAACAAATACCACTGAAAGCACTGAAAATTCACAAACTACAGAAAATACAGAAGAAACTACAATGCCAGAAATTCTTACTTATGATAGATTTCTTATTTCTACTGGAGATGTTGTAGTTAATGGATTAATTGATGGAAATGTTATTGCTATAGGTAAAAATGTTAAAGTTGAGGCTGCTACAGAGATTAATGGAGATCTTGCTGTTATAGCAACTGAAAGCCTTACTGTAGAAGAAAGTGCTAGAGTATATTCTAACCTATTTGCTTTTTCACCTAATTTTACAATGAATGGTATGGCTTCAAATGTATATACAATTGCTACTCAATTTACTTTAGGAGAGACTGGATTTATTTATAGAGATTTAAGGATTCTTTGTGATTATATTAATATTAACGGAATTATAAATAGAGATGCTCATATATTTGCTACAAATATAACTTTGCCTCAAGATCCTGGAAATCTAATAGGTAGAGATTTTAACTATACATCTAATGAAGAAATACAAATACCAGAAGGATTCGCTAATGGAGAAATTAATTTTTCACAAATTAATGAAGCAACTACAGGGCAAATAATTTTAAATTATTTATATGATTTTGGTTTAGTTATTGCTTACGCAATAATTGTTATTTTATTAACTGTATGGTTAGCACCTAAATTTATAGAAAAAACAACCTACATGATGACTAAAAAACCACTTATATCTGCTGGTGTTGGTATTTTAGCAATAATACTTACACCTATAATTGCACTATTAATAGCACTTATAAGTATTTTTGTATACATATCATTTGGAATTTTAGCTGTATATGCATTAGCCCTTTCTATCACACTTCCAATTCTAAGTATGGCTATTGCAGAGCCATTATCTAATAAGTTAAAAAATAAAACTAAAGTAAAATTTGTTTTAATTGCAATTGGAGTTGCTATAGTATTATACTTATTACAATTAATTCCATTTGTAGGAAGTTACATTCCACTATTTATTTATGTATTTGGTTTAGGAATATTTGTAATGGCATTATTTAGAAGAAAAGAACTTCCTAAAGAGGAAGCATCAGAAGAGTCTAAAAAATAGATAGATTAAAGAACTCTCAGAATAATTTACATTCTGAGAGTTTTTTATAAACTAATTTAAATTATTTTCAATGTGTTTCATGGAATTTTTCATTATTATCCATACTATTAAAAATACAAGTACAATTACACAAACTATAGGTATTATAGGGAAATAGTATGATATAGCGTAATGTTCATATATTAATAATAAATATATTAGATGTGATAATATTAAACCTAAAATTATTCCAATTATTAACGATTTTATACTGTATAATATGCTTTCATAATTTATCATTTTATTAAATTGCTTCTTAGTAGCCCCAACAGCTCTTAAAGTTTTAAATTCATTAATTCTTAAATTCATACTAGTAGTAATTGTATTGTATATATTAGAAATTCCTATTACTGTTAGTACTGTCAACAATCCATACAAAAATACTGAAAGAATAATTGTAATCTTTTTGCTTTCTTCCGCCTGTCTATCATAGTTTGTTAAAGTCATATTCTTCATATCTAGAATCTTAAATATTTTCTTTTCTAATGCATTAGCATCATTAGACTCTATCACTATTTTTGAATTGTTAATATCTGCATTATTAATATTTTTTCCACACAATGATTCTATAGGAATAATTAACACTGCAGATGTATTAATCGTTTTTGTTTCATAATCTAACGACATCATAGCCAAAATAGGATCAATATCTGTTACTTTTTTAATATTAAATTCGTACTCTTTTCCTGCTATATTTACTTCTATATTATCTCCATCTTTTAGCTTTGTTAAATCATACTTTTTTTCTTCTTCATAATAGTTATTATTAAACTTATTAACTAAAATACCTTGATTTTCTTCTAATTTTGTTATTCCAAATTTATTTAAATAGTTTTGGTAAACATTGCCTTCGCATGCTAGAACTATAATATTAATATTTTTATTTAAATTATAAGCATAATCTGATAATACTTCTTTATTTCTTTTTATTATTCCATTTAAATATATATAAGTAGAATATTGTTCTATATTATCTAATTCTTTTATTTGTTTAAAATAATTCACCTGCTCATCATAATTTATTTCGTCTATTCCACCTATAAATCCCACTGCAATATTATAATTTTCTGGATACATATCAGCTATAATTTGATAAATATAATTAATTGTACTGCTAGCTATAATAAGTAATAGTATACAAATACAAATTGATATTAATGTTGTTCTATACCTTTTTTTGTTCCTTTTTATATTTTTAGAAGCTATAACTCCTTCTGTTCCCCATATTTTCTTTATTATTTTACTTGTTTTTATTTTCTTTTCTAATACAATATCATTGTTTTGTCTTATTGCTTCCATTGGTGAAATTTGAGATGCTATTTTTGCTGGCTTTCTACTTGATAAATATATAATAAATATTGCAAGTAAAGCAGAAATTATTATAACTGGTATGGATAGATCAAATTCTAAATTAAGGTGATATCCTAATGTAGTATCAATTAATACATCGTTTACTAATAAAATTCCAAAATATACTATTGCCACTCCTATAAAAATTCCTATAGGTATACCAATTAATGCATATATTACACCTTCAAATTTTACACTTTTCTTCAATTGTTTTTTTGAAGCTCCTATACTTGCGAGCATACCAAATTCTTTTGTTCTTTCTGATACAGATATTTGAAAACTATTTCTAATTAATAATGCTGAAACTATAACTATTATTGCAATTAATAAAACTGCCAAAATTTCCATTTGTATTTTATTACTAATATTATTTGTTTCATTAAATCCTTGCCACATTAATAAATCTTCATTTATATCTATATTATCAAATTTATTGTATAAAGTATCATAAAGTGTATAAGCATAATTAGGTTCTTTAAGAAGAAAACTAATCTCTGTTGGTCTCTTTTGAGTAAAGTTTTCTAATTTACAAATTGCAATATATGCTCTAGTATCATATACTTCTTTTCTAGTTTGCTTCGATATACCTACAACAGTATAAGTTATTTTTTCTGTTCCGTCATAATCTTGAAATCTATAACCGTCATTGTCGCCTAATTTAACTTTTTCTACATTCAATTCTATTTTAGAGCCTAATCCTATTTTTTCTTGTGCATTATTAACTAAATACTCCGAAATCACAATTTCTTTGTCGTTTTCTGGTAGTCTACCTTCTATTAACTGAATTTCTCTATTATCTAAGGCTATATCATTATAACCTTCTACCATAATTCCTAATTTTGAAGGATTTTTTGTTTCGAAATTTCCTGCTCCTATTATTTGAGAAATTCCTACGGTATCTATTTTTCCACTTAAATTTTCTTCAATTACTTGAGCTTCTGCCATTGATAACTCGCCTATATCAATATGATAATTTCCTATCGTTTCCTTTATAGTATTTATCATCGACGTTTGCAAACTCAATAACAATGTAGACACAAAACAAATAAGAGTAACTGAAAATATAATTCCAATAATTGTTGAAATAGTCCTTTTTTTATTCTTTTTTAAATTTTTTATTGCAATTGAATGTACTATATTCATTTTTTCCCCTTATCCTTAAACTTATTTTCTTTTATCACTAATTATCTTACCATCACTTATTTCTATTATTCGATCTGCTTCTTCTGCTATTTTTTCATCATGTGTAACTAATAATATTGTTTGATTGTATTTTTTATTAGAAAATTTTAATAAATCTATTATTTCACTTGATGCTTTACTATCCAAATTTCCTGTTGGTTCATCTGCTAATATAATAGCTGGATTATTAACTAATGCTCTACCTATTGCAACTCTTTGCTGTTGTCCTCCTGATAATTGGTTTGGCAAATGATTTATTCTTTCCTTTAACCCTAATGTTTCTATTAATTCGTTAACTTTTTTATCATCAACTTTTACTCCGTCTAAATCACAAGGAAGTGTTATATTTTCTTTTACATTTAAGATTGAAAGTAAATTATAAAATTGATAAATCAATCCAATATTTTTTCTTCTAAATATTGCCATTTCATTATTGTTTAACTTAGTAATATCCGTATCTTTTATAACTACTTTTCCACTAGTAGCTTTGTCTACTCCTGCAAGTAAATGTAATAGTGTAGATTTTCCACTTCCTGAAGCTCCAATAATAGCTACAAATTCTCCCTCTTTTACAGAAAAAGAAACATCATTTAAGGCTACTACTTCTGTTTCTTTTCCAACATCACCATATTTCTTTGTTAAATTCTCACAACTTAATATTACTTTTTCTTCCATAAAATTACCCCTATCTACATTTTTTTAAATTATATATTTAGTGGATTTTTTTGTCAAGTGAATTTATAAATAAAGTTTGACATTATAGTAAAATTATGCTATTATATTTTTAGCTCATTAGAGCGTCATTGTAGGCAAAGTGCAATTACTTGATCAACTAGGAGGTATTTTTTATGAAAAAAATTATTGCATTAGCTCTCAGTGTTTGTATGTTGTTCTCTTTGACTTGTGTGTCTGCTTTTGCTACACCAACTGGAGAAAAACATGCTGAACCTATTCAGGAAGTCAAACAGGCTCGTGCAGGAAACTTATTAACGATTGAGCCAACTTTACTTTCTGGAAGTAAGTCTTACACGGTAACACCTGCTAAAGGCGAAAAATTAATGATTGGTGTAAGTGTTATTAGTGGAAGCTATCCTTTAAACATTAAAGTTTATAAAAATGGAGGTTGGTGGGCTTCTGAAAATGTAGATGTTCCCGTAGATAAAAACACATACATTTATCCTTTAATTGATAACTGTAATGGTGAACCTTATACCATTGTTTTTTCATCTAAAGTGGAATGTACATTTACAGCAATAGTTTATTCTGCATAAAATAAACTTTTTTCGCACTTTTGTCTACAAAGGGGGTAAGCTATCTGCTTACCTCCTTTATAATTTATATTTTCTATACATTAACTATATCTTTATTCTTAAATTTATGAATTGTAATATATAATAACAATATTCCATACAACAAGCATATTACACCTGATAGAATTGGAGTTAAACCTTTAATCGGTGAAATTTGTCCAAATAAATATTGGCTAAAATCCCAATTATTTGTTATTAATATTCTGCTAATAAATAAAATACCTTCAAATTTTGACCATTCTGCAATTGCTGTATCAGATATAATAAATATAATTAAAGTTAAAATCATATTCATTGATGTATGATTATTTATTACTCCCATAAATGTACAAAATAGAACGATTATTGTATACATTGGTAATTTTGTTACTCCTGCCAATATTATATAACTAAATAAGTTCATTGTAAATATTTGATCTGTATTATAATTAAATGAAATGTATGGCAAGTCATAACTCTCAAATCCAAATATAATTCCTCCTGCTATATATTGTACTATTATTATAAATACCATAAAAATTAAAATTGTAATAATATTAGCCAATATTTTTGCTATTAAAACACTTGTCCTTTTATGTGGCTTAATTAATAAGCTTTTTATTGTACCCTTATTAATTTCTTCTGTTATGCTAATACAAGATACATAAATTGCAACTATTATTATTATTAAGTTTAAATTTTCAAATGTCCTTATAAACGAAATTCTTGCATCTATTTTTTCGTAACCTGATATATACTGATTTATATCATTTTCTACAGCAAATTTTGCTATATTCATATTCGATTTTGAATTTTGAATACTTAGTTTATTCATATAATTATCTTCATTCTGTTTCATATTACTAATTAAGCTATAATAATTACTTCTAAACATATTAATATATTCATTTTTAATATCATTTCCAAAATTTACATTATTATCAAATCTTAATTTATATGTTTCTATATCTACATAAATACCCTTTTTATCTTCTTCAGTTATATTAGTTGAATTTATTAAATCTTGTAGATTATTTATTTTTAACTCTACATATTTTCTCCAATCGTTTTCGTTTAAAGCTTCCTTATACTCATTAAATTTTTTCTTATTCTTATTATACTCTTCTTGTGTAATAGCCGTATTTTCGTTGTTTTCAAAATCATTTATAATCTCTAAAGTTGGTATAATATCATGATCCATATCTGTTATTACATTCCCTACAGTTGTAAAAACTTTTTCATTACGTAATGCATATCTTTGCCATGAATTTTCTTCAAAACTATTATATAAATTAACAAAATCATATTGTGCTTTTGTTTTTACATATTCTTCTATATCTTTTTCCTCTTTTAAATCTTTTTCTATGGAAACAACACTCATATCCCTTGTATTTGTTAAATTTATAACTCCATTTTCCGTTGGATTTATATAATTATATATTACAATTATTACTAACGATAAAAAAAGTAGTATATAAATGCTTTTTCTTTTAAATATTTTTATTAATTCATTTTGTATTAATTTAATCAATTTCATTTTCACCCACTTTTTTTATAAATGCTTCTTCTATACTATCTAATTTTTCTCCATTTGAAATTTGTTTAAATTCTTCTATTGTCTCATTTACTATTATTTTTCCATTTTTTATAGCAATAATCCTATTGCATAAATTGTCTATTTCTGTTAAGTTATGGCTAGAAATTAAGATTGCTATACCCTTAGAAGACAATTCTTTTATTAGCTCTCTTATTTCTATTATTCCTTCTACATCTAAGCCATTTGTTGGTTCGTCTAAAATTAGTAGTTCTGGATTATTTATAATTGCTTCTGCTATTCCTAATCTTTGTCTCATCCCTAATGAATATGTAGAAACTTTATCTTTAATTCGTTGTTCTAATCCTACTATTTTTATAACTTCATTTATTCGTTCTTTAGTTATATTTCTATAATTATTTGCTGTTAATTTTAAATTATCATATCCAGATAAATACATATATAAGTCTGGATTTTCTACAATTGCCCCTACTTTATTAATCGCATTAACAAAATCATTTTGTATATCATATCCATTAATAAGTACTTTTCCTTCTGTTAATTTTATTAATCCTAAAATCAATTTAATTATTGTTGTTTTTCCTGCTCCATTAGGACCAACTAATCCTATTATATCCCCCTTATTAGCTGAAAAAGAAATATTTTCTACTAATGTTTTATTTTTTATTATTTTCTTTAAATTTTCACATTTAAGTATTTCCATAAAATCCCCTACTTTACTATGTATTTTTTATATCTTTTTTAGAAAAGATTATAAATGTTAATAAAAATATTACAATACCACAAATAGTTGTCACTACAATAGGCTGTATAGTTACTTCCATCATTTTAGATGCAACATATATTCCCAGTAAAATTAAAATATTAATTGATATATTATTTGTAATAGTACTTATTAATACTCCTATTAAAGTAATTATTATATACATTTGAATTTTATCAATAGATATTAATAGCATGTATTTATATAAATTCATTGTCTCTATCTCCTTTGTTTCTTGATTAATTCTTATAGCCTCTAATGAATAACTATCAAATCCAAATATAGCTCCACCAATTAAATATTGAAAAATTATAATTAAAATGGTTATAATTAATACTATTAATATACATGTTATAATTTTAGAAAAAATAATAGATACTCTTTTATGTGGTTTAGTTAATAAGTTTTTTATTGTTCCCTTATTATATTCTTCTGATAATATAGTTGTTGCCACATATATAACTATAAAAATTATAATTATATCAAAATTATTAAAAAATCTCATTAATGCTATTCTTGCATCTACTGGCAAATTAGTATTATTTGAATTTAACAATATGTTATATTTTATATTGTTCTCAAGTGCATACTTCTCTAGCTTTACTCTCTCTTCAATATCAGAATAATTTTCCTTTTTCAATAAATTATCGTATTGTTCTAATTTTAATAAATCCTGTTTATATGCTTGTTCATATAAATATATTATGTCATAATCACTATTTAGTAATTTACAGTAAATATTTTGGCATAAAATTATAACCAATCCTATTATTAACAATATATAAATATTTTTTCTTTTAAATATTTTTATTAATTCATTTTCAATTAATTTAAACATAAAATTTAATCCTTTGAGTATTTAATATTAATAAACATGGTGCATATTTCTATGCTCCATGCCATAGGGGATAGTAGGATTGCTTCTTACTTAAGTAAAGTTAATCACTATAACCAGCAGGTTTTTACTCTTACATCATCAGTAGTTCCATTCGAACTAACTGTAACTGTATATTCTCCAGATGTTGGAAGTGTAAATTTCCATGTTTTACTATCATTAGGAGAAACATACCAGTCATTTGATAAAACCTTCCCATCAGATTTTCTAATGAGTTGAACAATAAGAATTCCATCATTCGAACTACAAGTTGTTCCTACATAGAATTCCTTTGTAAATCCAATATATGAATCTAATATGAGAGTACAAGTATTAGATGCTCCAAACTTGCCTACTGTCATATAGCATATATTGTTTCTTGGCATTATTTGTTGCTCAGAGCTTTGACTCTCTATAACATTTGCTTCAGACTGAGACTTTGCTATGCTATCTGATGCAAATGCACTTGTAGACAATGCAAGCAACAAAGTAAATACCATTGATAGACTAAATAACCGATGTAAAAAATGTACTTTCATATTGTTTACCTCCATTTGCATTGATTATTCCCCTATGACTAACTAATAGGTATATTCTCTACCTATCATATTTAGTTTAACATATATTTTTAAAGAAATAACACAAAGTTACAAAAAGTTACATTTTTTATATAGATTAATTTATATTTTTTTTAATTCCTCTACTATTTTTTTATAATCTTCAGCTCTAGTTATAGCTGTACCAGCTACCAAAATATTTGCTCCCGCTTTTTTTGCTTCTATTGCAGTCTTTTCATTAATTCCGCCATCTACTTCTATGTCTATATCTATATTTTCTTTTTTTATAAATTCGTTTAATGCTTCTACTTTTTCTAATGTTTGTGGAATTAAACTTTGTCCACCTTTCCCTGGTTCTACTGTCATTATTAATACTTGATGTATGTATTTCAAAATTTCAAATATTTCGCCTATTTTTGTATCTGGTTTTATAGATATACCCACTCTTGTATTGTTTTCCTTAATATATTTTATAATCTCTTTTAACTCGTTTTTATTACTAAATGCTTCTAAGTGGACAGTTATGATATTAGGTTTAAAAACTAAAAATTCATTTACATATTCTTTAACATTTGTAACCATTAAATGTACATCAATCGGTAAATTAGATATATTATTTAAATACTCACAATATTTCTTCATTTTTTGAACAGTATTATTTTTTACAAATATACCATCCATTACATCTATATGAAAATAATCAATTTTCGCCGCTTCTAAGTCATATAATTTTTTTATAACATTATCTTCTTCTAGATTTAAAATTGATGCTGAAATTTCTACCATCTATGATCCTCCTTTTCTTTTATTTGATTATATATTTTACAATAATTATTATATCTATTTAAATTAATCTTTTCGTCTTCTACCGCTTCTTTTATTCCACATTTTTCTTCTTTAATATGATTGCATCCAATATATTCACACTTAGTTAAATAGTTATTAAATTCTTTAAAATATCTATCTAAATTGTTACTTTCTATTTCATTTATTTCAAAAGTTGAAAATCCAGGGGTGTCTGCTACATAAGTATCTTTATCAATTTTATATAATGTTATATTTGTTGTTGTATTTTTTCCTTTTTTATTTTTTATACTTATTAAGCCTTCTTCTGTAATATTACTTGCAAATATAGAGTTAATTAATGTAGATTTTCCCACACCAGAATTACCAGCAAAAGCTGTTATATTTCCTTTTAATTTTTCTTTTATGAATTCTATTTTCCCTGCTTTAGCTTCTGTTTTTATAACATCATATCCTATATTACTATAAATTTTTTCTATTTCTTCAATTTCTTCTTGTTTAACTAAATCTATTTTATTAAGACATATTACTGGTTTTATTTTTAGAAATTCTAAAAAAGCTAACTGTTTATCTAATAGTAGCAAATCTGGCTTTGGCATTTTCATTGATAACACTAATATTATTTGAGTTAAATTTGCCATTTTAGGTCTTTTTATATAATTTTTTCTTTCTAATACTTTTTCTATACTTCCAGTCTTTTTTTCTTCACTATCAATCTCAATTTCTACATAATCTCCCACAACTGGAATTAAACCCTCTTGTTTTAATTTTCCTCTTGGTATACATGTATATATAGTATTATTTTCTAATTCGACTTTATATAAATTTGAAATACAGTTTATTATTATTCCTTGTAGCATGTATGTTACCTCCCTAATTTCTTAACATTATATCATAACCAACTTCAAAAAGGTAGAATAAACCTACCTTTTTATTTATCATTCTTTATACCGTTTCTTTTTCTCTTATTTCTTTCAATCTTAATCTTGATACAATAGTGCTTACAACTATTTTTATTGTTGGCTTTTTTATGTCAAAAAATCTAAAATATTCTTTAAACTTTTTTTCTTCGCAATTATAGTACATAGCTTCAGTTGCTCTTATTACATTACTTTTTATATTATTAATAGATTGATTATATTTTTTAGCAATGACTGGATATATTTCTTTGGTAAGATTTTCTACTATTCCCTTTTCATAGCTAGTATATATAATATCAATTAAATAAATAGTTCCCTTATGTGAAATTTCATAACCTAAATTTGTAAGCTCATTTATAATTCTTAGTTTTAAACTATTTAATTCCTTTTCCTTTACTTTTTCCTCTACTAATTTTTCTATTTCACTACAAATTTCTTGCATGCTAAGTATTTTAGGCAACACCTTGTAAACTACATCATTATTTACAATTTCATCATTAAAAATAAAATCTTCTCCTGAAATTATAATAAAAGATTTATTATATTTTTCTCTCTGCTTAACTGACAATTTTTCCAATACTTCTATTCCAGAGCAATTTGGCATATTTAAATCTAATAAAACTATATCTATAGTATCATTAAGAAAATTTAAAACTTCATTCCCATCTATTGCAATATTACATACTCTTATTTCTTTTGAAGTTTCATTAATATAAGTCATTAAATTCTTAGCATAATAAATGTTATCATCTGCAATAAGTATATTTACCACTATAATTCACTCCTACCAATATTGCTTTATTCTATAAGTTCAATAAAATTTACATTCTATACATTAACTATATCTTTATTCTTATTAGAACAATTATTGTATACATTGGTAATTTTGTTACTCCTGCCAATATTATATAACTAAATAAGTTTATTGTAAATATAGGGTTTATTGATTGTAACATATATTTCCTATATTTTATCATAAAGTTACTAAAAGTTACATTTTTCTTAAAAAAATAGACGTTGAAATTTTTAGTTTTCAACGTCCTGTTATTTTTTAATCTATATTTAATGTTGTTGTTGTATTTAAATCCATTTGAACTTGCGCTTCCCTTACATCATTTACAAATACTTTTATTGTAATAGTTCCTTTTCCTGAAACAGGAACTACTATATTTGTTTCATCTTTTTTATGATTTTCTTTATATACACTTTCCTCATTTACTCTTACATCTAATACTACTTCTGGATCTATTTCATTTCCATTTTCGTCCTTTTCTATTGGTTTATTTATAAGAGATTTTAGATTTATATTTACAGTTCCCTGTTTGATTTTTTCTATTTTATTTACTACTATCGTAATTTTTGTTCCTTCATCAACTGTATCTCCAGAGTCTATACTTTGTTCTAATACTGTTCCATCAGATTTTGAGGTATCTTCCCTATATTCAGCTGTTACTTCCAATCCTGCTTCAGTAAGCTTTTTCTTAGCATCTTCTTCAGTATCTCCTATTGTATATGGTACTACTACTTGTTTTATTCCTGTTCCAATACTTACATAAAGTTTTACTGTGTCTCCTGCTTTTAATTCTGTACCTTCTTCTGGATCTTGTCTAGTAACTATTCCGGCTTCAACTGTTTGGCTTGTTTCTTCTATTTTTTCAACATTTAAACCTAATGCTTTTATTTTATTTTCCGCTTCTTCGAATGTTTCGCCTACTACTTTTATTACTTCTGCAATTTCTGGTCCTTTACTTACAACAACTTTTATTTCTGCATTTTCTTTTATTGTGTAACCTTCTTTATATTCTGGATCTTGTGAAATAATTTTACCAGCTTCTACCTCATCATCGTTTCTTTCTTCAGTAGTCAATACAATTTCTGTATCTTTTATTAGATCTTGTGCTTCTTCTAATGTTTTTCCTACTAATCCAGGTACTTGTATATCGTCTGGCACTCCTGCTGATAATATCCATTTAGCTCCAAAATATCCTAAAACTGGTACTAATATTATTGCTAAAATTATAATTAAAGGAACTAACACTTTCTTTGCTTTAGGATGTTTTGCAAAATATCCTTTTTTCTTTTCTGGTTCTTTATTTTCTATATCCTTATCTTCTTTATTTAACTGTTCTTCGCCAATAGTTGGTATTCTTTGTGTATATGCTATTTTATCTGGATCATATTCTACAAAATGTCCTTCTGGATTTTTTAACGCCATACTTAAATCTTTTAGCATTTCTGTGGCACTTTGATATCTTAGGCTCACATCTTTTTCCATTGCTTTCATTATTATTTTATTTACTGAATATGGAATAGATGGATTTAATTTTATTGGTTCAACAGGTTTTTCTTGCATGTGCTTTAAAGCAATAGATACTGGTGTATCTGCATCAAATGGTACTCTTCCTGTCACCATCTCGTATATTACTACACCTAATGAGTATAAGTCAGATTTAGCATCTGTATAACCTCCTTTGGCATGTTCTGGTGAAAAGTAATGTACTGATCCAATAGTGGTTCCAAATGCTGTTATTGTAGAATTAGATACAGCCTTAGCTATTCCAAAGTCTGTAACTTTAGCTATACCATCTTCTGTAATTATTATATTATGAGGTTTTATATCTCTATGTACAATATTGTTTCTATGTGCAGTTTCTAATGCAGAAGCTATTTGCATAGCGATATTTACAGACCATTTCCATGGTAAAACTCCATCTTCATTTATTATATCTTTTAATGTTTTACCTTTAATAAGTTCCATAACTATATAATAAATATTATCTTCCTGACCTACATCATAAATAGAAACAATATTAGGATGTGTTAAACTAGCAGCTGATTGAGCTTCTGTATTAAATCTTTTTATAAATTCTTCATCTGTTGTAAACTCATCCCTTAATATCTTAATAGCAACATATCTTTTTAGTATATTATCTTTTGCCTTGTATACTGTTGCCATTCCTCCCATTCCAATTTTCTCTAGTATTTCATATCTACTTCCTATTACTTTACCTTCTAAATTCATCTTATTCTCTCCTTACATTATAGTTACTACAGTAATATTATCATACCCTCCGGCATTATTTGCTTTTTGTACTAAAACTTCAGGTGCTTTTTCTGCATTTTCTTTTACTGCTTCAAATATTTCTTGTTCAGTAACCATATTAGTCAAACCATCAGAACACATTATAATAATATCACCTTTTTCTACATTTCTTGCTCTAATATCTGGCTCTACATAAGGTGTACATCCTAGTGCTTTAGTAAGCATGTTCTTTTTAGGATGATTAGTAGCTTCTTCTCTTGTAATTTTTCCATCTTCTACTAATTGTTGTACATAACTATGATCTTTTGTTAATTTTCTTATTACTTCTTTTCTAATTCTATATATTCTGCTATCTCCTACATGTCCTAAATACACCTTATTATTATATATTAAACAAACTTCTAAAGTAGTACCCATTCCTTCTAATTCTTTTTCTTCTTTTGACTTTTCATATACTACCATGTTTGCATATTCCATTGCATTTCCTATTAATTCTAATATTTTTTCTTTACCTTTTTCTATATTTTCAAAATTATTTTGTATATATTTTTTTAATGATTCTGTAGCCAATTTGCTAGCTACTTCTCCTCCATTATATCCACCCATTCCATCAGCTAATATAAATAATTGTAAATCATCTTGAGAAGATGGTATATAATAATAATCTTGATTTTTTTCTCTAGCTTTACCTATATCTGTTTTTGCGTATCCTTTCATTCATTCCTCCTAATTATTTAGGTTTTTCCTTCTAAGTTGTCCACAAGCTGCATCTATATCTGATCCCAGTTCTCTTCTTATTGTTGCTACAATTCCATGGTCATTTAAATAATCTCTAAATTTAATTATATTCTCATTTGTACTTTTAGTAAATTTACCATTTTCAATTTTATTAATAGGTATTAAATTAACATGACATATCATACCTTTTAATAATTTTACCAATTCTTTTGCATCTTCTAAATTATCATTATTATCTTTTGCTAATGCATATTCAAAAGAAATTCTTTTATTTGTTTTCTTAATATAATCTTTACATGCTTTTATTAATTCTTCTATTGGATATGCATTATTTACTGGCATCATTTCACTTCTTTTTTTATTATTAGTGGCATGAAGTGATATTGATAATGTACATTGCATATTTTCATTTGCCAAATCATATATTTTTGGTACTATTCCAGATGTAGATATGCTAATATGTCTTGCTCCAATATTCAAACCTTTTGGATTATTTATAATTTTTATAGCTTTCATTACATTTTCATAATTGTCTAATGGTTCACCTATTCCCATAAAAACTATATTTGAAATATTATCTAATATATCCTGTTCTACTGCAATTACTTGTTCAACAATTTCTCCAGCACTTAAATTTCTTACAAAAGGAATTCCTGTTGAAGCACAAAATTTACATCCCATCTTACAACCTATTTGTGAAGAAACACATATAGTTTTTCCATGATGATATTGCATTAAAACTGTTTCTATGGCATTACCATCTAATACATCAAATAAATATTTTTTTGTTCCATCTGAAGATTCCTGTTTTCTTATAATCTTAAAATTGCAAATATCATACTCTGCTTTTAGTTTTTCTCTTAACTCTAAAGAAAGATTAGTCATTTCATCAAATTCTTTTACTTTTTCTCTATATAACCATGAAAATATTTGCTCTGCTCTAAATGGCTTTTCTCCAATAGAAATCATTTCATTTTTTAACTCATCTAAATTATATTGTTTAATATTTTTCATAAAATCTCTTTCTTTTCTATCATTTTTACACAATATTTATATCACATAATACTATATTTTTCAAGTATCTATTATTCTTCACTGCTATTTAATTTTTTAAACTTTTCTAATCTAACATTATAAGCCTTAATTATATCATCATTAAATGCAATTTTTGGTTCTTCTTCTCCCATAATCTTTAATAGTTTTAATGTAAATAATGGGTTTAGTATTAAAAATGGCCCTATTAAATAAGTAGCAAAAAAGTTATTCTTTTTAATGCCTTCTAATTTTGAATTTTTATTAATTCCAATTCCATTTTTTACTTTTATAAAATAGTCCTCTTCATTATTACCATACATCATTGTAAATTGACTTTTAAATCCTAGTATTTCTATATCTTCATATTCGCCTAAAAAGAAACTATTATGTCTATGCAGCATATCTCTTTTAGCATATACATCAAATATTCCTAAACACTCTATTTTTGTTTTATCTTCATTTTCTATGTACTTTCCAAAAATCTCTATAGCATTTCCTGTTACCAAAAAAGGTTGATTATTTTTTATTAATTCTTCTAATCTACTTTTATATTTTTTTAGTTTACTAACAACTATTTCTTGTCCTTTTTCAGTCATTGTTCCTAAGTAAATTAAATTTATATCATCATTTTCTACAAAGGCTGGCTTTTCTTCTATTGCTGTTTCTATAATTTCCGCTTCTGGCATACATTTTTGTAAATATTTTATATTACTTATATCTCCATTCAAATTACAAAGTTCTGGAAATAAAACTTCTATTTTCATACCAAATCTCCTTTTCATTTATTATCAATTATTTCTTTAACTTTAGCTTTTATTCTTTTTGTTTCTTCTATAGAATATAAGTCATGTAAAATAAATACTTTATCTATTCCTTCGATTTTTAAATGACTAGTAGCCTCTATTTCATCTTTTTCATGGATTATTTTTTCTTTATCTATTCCTGCCATAAGTAGTCTTATATATGAGTCTAAATAACGTGGACCTGCCACTATTATTTGTTTTATACTTTCATCATTTAAATATTCATAATCTGTGTCATATTGCCATGCTGTATTTTCTGAACCTGCCGCTTCTTCATGCAAGTCATCTAAAATAACAATTACAGCTTTATTGCCTTTTTCTTTTTTTACATAATTAAATGCTCTTGAACATGCTATTGGATTCATTCCTTTTGCTAAATGAGTCACTATTTTTATATCTTTGTACATTTCTTCACTAAATCTTGTTTCAACAATTTTCATGTCTTTAAAGCCAGTATTAATCTGTTCCTGGCTTAGTCCAAATTCTCTAAGAACACTTATAACTGCAATCATATTATATATATTTATAATGTTATCTGTAATTAAATTATATATTTCTTCTTTTCCTTTAGCTTTAACACATAATTCTTTATTTTCTATATCTATATTGTTTACTAAGTAGTCTGCATCAGGAGTTCTAAAATCACAATTAGGGCAATAAGCTTTTCCTATATGATGATATCTTACATAATCATATTGTAATTTAGAGTAACATTTTGGGCATATAATAATATCTCTTGTAATACTATTGCTTTCGTTGCTATCTGTTTCCAATCTTTCTATTCCGAAATAAACTTTTGGATTTTGTTCTGCTATATGAGAACAAATTATATCATCTGCATTTTCCACCATTATTGTTTTTTTTGGAATATATTTACTTAAAAATTCAGAAATAAACTCTGTATGTGCATTTCTCATTAACGAATCTCTAAATATATTTGTACATATTAAATATGTTGGTGTTAAATATGGATAAATTTTATTTGCACTTCTTTCATCTATTTCTAAAACACCTAAATCATATTTTGCCTTTCCCATAATGCTTGCACCTTGAATAAGTGTAGTAGCTATTCCACCATCTATATTCGAACCATATTTATTATTTATAAATTTATATCCATTTTTACTTAATATATCATTAATCATATTAGAAACTGTAGTTTTTCCATTTGTACCTGTTACACCTATAATTGTTTTTGGTTTTTCTATCATTCCAATAAAATCTGGACATAACTTTAGAGCAATTTTACCTGGAAAATATGTAGCATTTCTTCTTAATACCTTTAATGCCAATGATGCCATTTTGGCTATCCAAAGTGTTATATAAAACTTAAATGTTTTCTTTTTCATATTTTAACTCATTCCTTTCGAGTGGCACAAATTTTCTTAATCTATTTTATATTTAAATGCTTATTTTATCAAGTATATATTAGAATTTTTATCATATATTTATATATGAGGGATATTAATGAAATTTTTTGTTATAAATAAAAAAGAAATTCTTTTTATTATTTTTATTATTTTTTTATTCATATTACTTGCTATATTGTTTTTAATTTCTGGAAAAGTACTAAATGTTTCTACTGATTCTATAGAACCTAATATTGAAAAAATTAAAAATATTTATGACAGTAACGAAAAAATAGCATATTTAACTTTTGATGATGGTCCTACTAAAAAGGTAACTCCTAAAATTTTGGATATTTTGAAACAAAATAATATTAATGCCACTTTTTTTGTTATTGGTAAGAGAGTAGATGAAAACCCTGAAATTATTAAAAGAGCATACAATGAAGGCAATTTTATTGCAAATCATACTTATTCACATAACAATAATAAAATATATATAAATAAAGAAACTTTTCTTACAGAAATACAAAAAACAGACGAATCTATTTCTAATGCAATTGGCATTGATAATTATCATTCTGGTGTATTTCGATTCCCCAATGGATCTACTGCAAAAGATCACTATTTACAAAAACAAAATAGTATAAAATATTTAGAAGAAATAAACTATGGTTATTTAGATTGGAATGCTCTTAATAATGATTCTATGCAAAAATTGTCTAAGAAACAATTGTTAGAAAACTTAAAGAATACTAGCAAAGGTAAAGATGTATTAGTAATTTTAATGCATGACTCTGGTGATGTTAATAATACTTATGATGTCTTGCAAGATTCCATTAATTATTTAAAATCTCAAGGTTATATTTTTAAAACTCTTTATGATGTCTTATATGATTGTAAAATATGATGTTTATTTTTGTTAGAGAAGTTAGCAATTTCTCAGAAAATTCTTATTAGCTAAAAAGGGAGCATTATAGATTTGCCCCCTTTAATTACTCTATTTTTCAAATACGTCATATAATAGTTTCTCAATTTTAGAAATTCTTTTTTCTGAAGTTCTATTAATAACATCTGCTACTTTGCAAAATTCAATTATTTTATCAACTTTATCTGCATTTGCTTTATAATATAATGGAATATCTTCTACTACATTTTTTTGTTCATTTTTTATTTCAATTAAGAGTTCTTTTACTTCTTTTAGCAAATTTTCTAGTTCAAAATCTTTCAAACTATCACCCCTTAATAAAAACTATATATTTATTATAGAACTTTTGTTCTCTTATGTCAATATATTCTTTCTATTTTTTATAAAAATTAACAAAATATTTCTTTATTTTTTAATTGATCTATTACATTATCTCTTTGTTTTAAACGTAGTGTTTTTATATAAGGTAAATAGAAATCATCATCATTATCTACATAGTCTTCCTCTGATATACCATAATGATTTATTAAAATTTTTTCTCTATCCTTAAAACTTTCATTAATGCATACAGTTATATTATCGTCAAACAATAAATTTATATAATGCATTGCTTTATCGTGATTTTTTAATTTTTCCATTGCTGCCGCATAATAATATACTGCTTTTACCATTATTTTTTCTACATCATTTTCTCCCAAATTTTCAATGAAGAAAGTTAAATCTTCCAAAATCTCAGATGCTTTTTTATATTCCTCATTCATTATATAACAAATTGCCAAAAAATATTTAGCTCCCATTCCTATTTTTTCACAAGGTAAAACTTCCATATTTCTTAAGCTTAATAATATACTAATTTTTTCATATCCCACTTCTTTTACTATTGTTTCCATTATCTTTGTTACTTCATCTATATTACTTAAGTTTATATTGTTAAAATCCATTAATAGTTTCTGCATTGTAGAGAATTTATTAAATCTACTTGCATCTGGATCAAATGTTACTTCACTCATACCAGGTATTATAATGCTATATGATGGAAAACCAAATACTGAAACATCTCTTATTAAAATATCAAAACCATCATTTATTATACTATTAACTAATCTCTTTAAAATTTGTTTATTATTTAATTCTGAAATATCTTCTATAGAAGTAAAGTCATATTTTGGCTTTTCTCCTATAAGTTGATAAGGCATCGTAGATAAATCAGAAAATAAAAAGTCTATCATGTTAGAATTTTTGTCTACCTTTTCGTCATCAAAGTCAAACATACATGTTTGTGAATATTCATAAATATCACGGCCTTGAGCTGCTTCTGTAAAGCATCTTTCCATTGCTATGCCATAATCTGGATGAGCTCCTAATTTAAATCCAAATTTCCCTGTATTTTTTTGAATTATATATAAACCTGCGACAGGATATTTGCCTCCAAAAGTACAATCTATTAATTTGAAAATATATTCTTCATCATTTGCAAATTTATCCATCATTTTCTTTACTTTTGGATATTTTTCTAAATATGAATTTGGTATTTCTGGTAGAGTTACTTTTTCCTTAAATATTTTTAAAGCTACATACCTTTCTAAAATTTCTGATAACCCTTCAATCAATGCTTCTTCTGGTGAATTACCTGCACACATTCCATTTGTATCATATAAATAGCTATTAAGTTTATAAGGTATGTGAACCAATTTCTTTGATTTTACACTATAATATGGTAACACTAAATGTTCCTTTTCCGGTTCTATTATATTAGAGGTTTCATTAAGTATTTTTTGTAATAATTTTACTTTTTCATTATCTGTTGCATTTGCAATATTGTTTCTAGCTATTATATTATTAAAAAAGGCATTATCTTCTTTTTCTAATTCTTCTGCATTCATATTTTTTTCGTCTGGTGCTGCCATAAAAGGTATTTTTTTAGTAGGCTTCTCTATTCTAAATTTTAATATTCCATTTTGATATCTTTCAAAGAATTCCGAGTATGCACTTGCTGCTGCAAACTCCTTTGTCATTCCCTTTCCATTTTGCCCTATATTTGTCCCCTTAATACATAATCTTAAAGAATAAGTTCCTGCACTACTTTTTTCTCTCCATTGTTCTTCAACTTCGATATTATTTTCTTCTAATATTCTTTTCAATCTTGCTACAGTTTCTTCTGGTTTAACTTCTTTATATCTCATTTCTTGTAATTTACTCATATAATTCCCTCCTACATTTTTCGACAAAATTATATCATTTTCTACTTTATTTTTTTGTTTTTTATATGAAAAGCTTATTTTATTATACGAAAAAAGAAGAGTGCCCCCCTTCTTTTTTATGTCATGAATATCCATTATGTCTTTAGCTCTTCTTTGGTAAATTTTATAGTTGTGGGTCTCCCGTGTGGGCATGTAAATGGATTATTTAGTATCAACAAATTTTGTATTAAATAATCTACTTCTTGTATACTTAAATCCATATTTGCTTTAACTGCAGCCTTACATGCCACTGTTGCTAGAAACCTTTCTTCTATATCCTTATTAAATCCTCTTTCTCCTGTCATCATTTCATCTAAGATATCTAAAAAAATTCTTTTAGTACTTGTTTTATAATCTAACTCTGGTATTCCATTTATCTTTATAGAATTATCTCCAAATATTTCTAGATCAAATCCTATTTTTTGAAATACTTGCATATATTTTTGAGTAAATTCCATTTCTTTATGAGATAAGTTTACTACTTCTGGGATTAACAATAATTGTGAATTATTTTTTACATTATTTTTATAATTTTCTTTTATTTGCTCATATAATATTCTTTCATGAGCTGCATGTTGATCTATAAAATAAAGTTCATCCCCTATTTCTATAATTATATAAGTTCTAAATAATATTCCAATATATTTATATTCTATTTTTCTTTTTTCTGCTCTTTCTATTGTATTCTTTTGGATTTGTTGATTTTCTTCTTGGTTATTTACAAAATGGTTTGTTAAAAAGTTTAACTCTTTATCAACATACGGGGTTAAAGAAGTTCCTTTTTCTTCGTTTCCTAAAAATTTATTATTTAGCATAGAGTTTTTTATTGCATGATATATTATTCTATACATATTAACATCTTCTTTAAATCTTACTTCCATTTTAGTTGGATGTACATTAACATCATATAACTCTGGAGACATTTCTATATTTAATATAAAAAATCCATATTTTCCTATTCCAGTTGCTCCTTTGAATGCTTGATCTGCACTATTAGATATTACCTTATTTTTTATAAATCTTTTATTTAGAAATATTATTTGATTTCTTCTATCTTCTCTAGCAATTAATGTATTTCCAATTACTCCTGTTATTTTTATATTGTCTTCCACATAATCTATATTTACAATATTCTCTTCAATTTCTTTTCCATATAGTAAATATATTATATCTTCAATTTTTCCATTTCCATTAGTTTTGTATATTACCTTATCATCGTTTACTAATTGGATAGAAATTTTTTCATTAGCCAATGAAATCTTTTCAACAATATCCTTAATGTACCTAAATTCAGTTCCGTCTTGTTTTAAGAATTTAAATCTAACAGGGATATTAAAAAAAAGATTTTCTACAATAATTGTAGTTCCCGTTTTAGTCCCACTTTCTTCTACTTCTATAATCTTTCCTGCTTCATTAACTAATTTCCTTCCAATCATCTCTTCATCAGTTTTTGAAATCATTGTCACTTTAGATATAGAAGCTATACTAGCTAAAGCTTCTCCTCTAAAACCCATTGAGTATATTTTATTTAAATCTTCAATTTTTCTTATTTTACTAGTTGCATGTCTTTCAAAAGCCAATTCCATATCATCATTAGAAATTCCTTTTCCATTATCAGTTACTCTTATATATGTTTTTCCTCCATTTTTTATTTCTATAATTATTTTATCAGCTCCTGCATCTATTGAATTTTCCACTAATTCTTTTACAACATTTGCTGGTCTCTCAATAACTTCTCCTGCTGCTATTTGATTTATTGTTAATTCGTCTAATAATACTATTTTTCCCATTTATAATCCACCTCTATAGGTACTCGTTATAATATGAAATTTATTTCATATTACCAAATTATATAATTACCTAAAATAAAAGTCAACAAAATATGAAAGTTTTTTCATATTGTTTGACTTCTTAAAAATATTAAATTATAATAAACTAATAATAATATAAGGAGTTATTAAAATGGGAAATATTGAAGTACGAGAACCTATTCAAAAACGTTCTATCGAGAAAAAAGAAAAAATAATATCAGCTGGTTTTGGATTAATCTGCAAAAAAGGCTACTATAATACAAATACTGCTGAAATTGCCAAAGCTGCAAATGTTTCAACTGGAATAATTTATCAATATTTTAAGGATAAACATGACATTTTAATTGCAGGACTAAAAAAATATACTTATAATATTTTCTTTCCAAATATTAATGCGGTAGAATTTAAAAATAATAATTTTGAAGATTTTTTAAAAGGAACCATATATAAATTTATAGAAAATCATAAATTATCTAAAATAGCACATGAAGAAATAACATCTATGATTCACACTGATATAGAAGTCTCTAGTATTTATTATGATGCCGAATTAAGTATAACAAATATTATGACACAACTATTATTGACAAATAATTTTAATCCTGATAATTTAAAAGAAAAGGTTCATATTTCTATTCATTTAATAGATGATCTTTGTCATGAGATAATATATCATAAGCATAAAAATATGAACTATGATAAAATGATTGAAATTGTTGTACATTCCATTAATTATATTCTTAAATAACTAATGGAATGTAAAGCATTTTTATATTAAAAATTAAAATCTAAGTATAAATATGGTTTTGTTTTAAATTTTTTCGTGACATTTTTTCCATTATATCAGCTAAAAATTGCATTGAAAAATTTGTTTTAGCGTCTCTATAAACTGGAGATAAAATACCTATAATATGTACAAATTCCTCTGCTATTTCTTTGTTTTTAAATCCAAGCTCTTCTATTCCATCTTCATTTTTTTGTATTTCTATATTTTTATAAATTTTTTCAACTTGTTTTAAATCCCATAATTTTTTTCTTACACCTAATCCATTTGATAAAGTATATTCTAGTCTATCAGCAGATAATTGTGGTGTGTCATTATCTGCAATCGGATATATATGGTAGTTACACACTTCATCAATTGATATATTGTCTCTTTTTAATAAGCCCATTATCTCTTTTGATTCACTTATAATCTTTCTTGTTAATTCTTCTGTAGATTCTTGTTTATCATAATCTTTATTCATATAATCAATGCAATGTTTAAATACAGGTGTAGAAATATCATGAAATAATCCAGCTAAAGTTTGTTTTTTATCCTTTGTAAAATTCCAAAATATTTCTTAATTGTTTCATCTAAATTTTTAAAATAATTATTCATATTTTACCTCATTTCTATGTATTCACACATTTCACTGTAAAACATTTTTAACTTTTTGTAACTCTTTCCTAAGATTATATACAAATAATAACTTTTATACAAGAGATTTTTTATTTTTTAATTACTTAAAGAGTAAATTATATTTTCAAAATATAATTTACTCCTTTTATCTTAATTAACAATTACAATTGTTATTCATGTTCATACAATTCATATTATTATTCATATAAAATTTCTTTTCTGCTAATTTATCTTGTATTCCTCTTAATGCTTCTCCAAATCTTTGGAAGTGCACTATTTCTCTTTGTCTTAAGAAACGCAATGGATCTACTACATCTGGATCATCTTTACATAAATCTATTAATTTTTCATAAGTAGCTCTTGCTTTTTGCTCTGCTGCTAAATCTTCTTGTAAGTTTGCAATTGGATCTCCTTTACATGCTAATACTGATGCTGAAAATGGAACTCCTGCTGCTGATTGTGGGTATACATCTACACCATGTGGTGTGTGTTTGTTATCTATCCTAAAATGGAAGTATATATGTAACTACTTATTTTGTACAAGAAATTTTGTGCCTACACTTTTTGTAGGTATTATTTATTACCTTACGATTTTATTCTGCTTAAAATTGATTGTAAGGGCAAATATAATTGAATATTTAATAGAGAAGACATTTGTAATCTAAAAATTACAGATGTCTTTTTTCTATGCAAGAGATATGCAGAACCTCTATAAAAGTTCTTGGTTTAGCAAGCCGATGCTATAAAGTTTGCTCGTATTCGTATAAACGGTCTATTTATACAAAATGCGTGAGTGAGATTTTAGAACACAAACTCACAATAATAAGAAAAGCTTCATTATGTGCAAGTTGCTTCGCAACTGCACGAATTAAGGAAGCTTAACCTTGTTACTACGGAATTTTTATCAAAATTCCTTCGTAATAAAAGAGTATTTGGTGGCAAAACTTGAAATGGATTTGTAATTGTAAGAAAAACTCCAAATAAATTTTAACGGATGTTTTTCTTGTTACTTTTGAAATGCTATTGCATTTCAACGTAATAAAAAGTTTGGGCAAGTATGAACAAAGATACAAAGTAGTATCAGCAATTATAGTAGCATAGCTACTTACTAGACTACCTATGAAACGAGGCGAACGACCGACGGTTTCAACATATATAGGTGTAATAATTCTATTT